>JAKISF010000029.1 GCA_021648725.1 Bacteroidales bacterium
CACTTACCCCCTATATATACCGTAAAAATAAATACTATTTTTAAAAAGCAAAATTTCAAAGAACTTTTTATTATATTTTTCTTATTTTTACACAGTTATGATTAATCCTTAACTAAACGACATTGATAAATATTGTATTATTGTAGTAGATTTTATTGAAAATAGTTAGTGGGTTCTACTGTCTTCAATAAAATCAACAGAAAAAACTAATTTTTAGAACCCGCCTTTAAGTTTTCTAAAAAAAGAACAATTATTAAATTTGTATCTTAACTCAGATGTTAAAGAGTATATTCTGCTTGGCACGATTAATGTTTAAAATTATATACCCATATTAAGTAAGCATAATTAAATATTTTACAATGGATTTAAAACGATTTTTGTCTCTCATTTTAATAGTATTCATTACAACTAATTTGTCAGCACAAATTGAAAGCAAAGGTATTCCCTACATAAAAAACTACAGCCGTGCCGAATATGACGGAAACAACCAAACTTTCTCAATAATACAAGACAACAGAGGACTGTTGTACTTTGCAAACAACACATATATCCTTGAATATGACGGGAAAACTTGGAACAAAATTACACTTCCGGGCGATCCTAAAATATATTCTTTGGCAAAAGATGATTCCGGCAAAATATTCATCGGAGCACAAGGAGAGTTCGGTTTTCTTGAGGCAACAGAAGACGGGGGTATAAAATATAAATCATTAATTGATAAAATTCCGGAAGAAAAAAAGAAGTTTACAAAAGTAGATTATGTTATAAAAGCTCCCGATGGCGAAATGATTTTTCTCACACCGCTTATTTTATATGTTTATAAAAATGATACAATTAGTGCAATTGATGTAAATAAACCCGAAAATGTATTTATCAGACCTTATCGAATAAAAAACAGGCTCTTTTTCCAAGAAAAGTTTTTCGGCATTTTAGAATATGCCGACGGAAAAACAACACTTCTTAAGAATACAGAAAAATTCGGAAACAAGTGGGTTGTTGCAATGTATCCTGCAGAAAATGATGATATATATTTCCCCACTTGGCAAGACAGCATTTATGTTTATTCCAAAAAACATATACATTCGTTTGAAAAATCACCCTTGTTAAAAAGTCTGTACAGTTCCTTTGTGTATGACAAAAATTATTTTTTGGGCGGTTTGTACGGCAACGGAGTTGTTATTACAGACAACAAGCTGAATGTCGTTAAGCATTTTTCAACAAGCAACGGGCTGCAAAACAATACTGTTTATAATGTTTTTGCAGATGAAGACAAAAATATTTGGTTAGGTACAAATGACGGTATTACCGTAATATTTCCAAATCTGCCTTATACCGTATTTTCCGGAAATTCAAACCTTACAGAAGCTGTTTACACTTCAATATTGTTCAACGACAAGCTTTATATCGGAAGTACAAATGGTCTTTTTTACAAAGATTTTTCAAAACAAAATTCAGTAGAAGGCGAAAAATTTGAATTGCTGAATAATGAAAAAGGTAATGTATATGTCTGGAAAGTTGACACTGCTCACAACAGCTTGCTTTGCGCAAGTTCCAGAGGCTTATTTGAAATAACCGATACAAAAGCAAACCCCATAGGACCAAGTGCAAGCGTTAAAAACTTTATTCGTTTAAAAAACAATCCGAATTTCTTGTTAACAATAACCGGACATGGTTTAATGTTGTTTGAATTCAAAGATGGTGCGTGGGAATTTAAGCATATAATAAAGAACTTTAAAGGGAACTATTGGCACATGAAAGAAGGTGACTCCGGTGCAATTTGGATTTCAGATAAAAGCAACGGGATTATAAAATTAAACCTAAACTCAAAAATGGACTCTGTTATTGAAGAAAAACTTTTTACAGAAGAAGACGGGTTACCGTCAACACATAACAACTATGTATATGAAATCGATAATAAGATAGTTTTCACTACAACTGATGGAGTTTATACTTTCAACAATACAACAAATCGTTTTCAAAAAGATCAAAAATTTGCCGAAATCTTTAATCGTAAAATCAGCATTACAAACCTGATTCAGGCTGCCAACGGAAACATTTGGTTTAAAGAAGAACTTGATGACCCGAAAGTAAAAAACAAAAAACATTGGGAATTAGGTTTAATTAAAAAAATTGACGGAGAATACAGCGTAATAAAAACCCCTTTCTATAAAGTAAAAAACAGAATAAACAGCATCAATCAAATTTCAGACAATGAGCTGGTTGTCGGAACCGGAGCCGGCTTTGTTTTATATAATTTAGATACAAAAAAGAAATTTGAAGAGCCTTTCTCTGCTTTAATAAGGAAAGTAGAATTTATTAAAAATGATTCTGTTCTTTTCGGCGGTGCATTTGTAAACGATTCCGGAAGTATTATTCAGTTACAAAACCCGAATAAAATACCGAAAATCCCGTATGAGTTTAATGACCTGCGTTTTAACTTTGCCTCTGTGTTCTATGAAGAACCCGAAAAAACACAATATAAATTTATCCTTAAAGGGTATGATACACAATGGTCTGACTGGAAGTATAAAACAGACAAGGAATATTCCAACATAGACCCCGGCACATATACAATGATTGTAAAAGCAAAAAACCTATATGATGTTGAATCCTCAATGGCAGAATATACCTTCGAAATTCTCCCGCCTTGGTACAGAACTATCGGAGCATATATAGGCTATTTTATTTTATTCATATTATTTATATACGGAATTATTCAGCTTAGTGTTTACCGGTTAAAAAAACAAAAAGAAAATTTAAAACGCATTGTTGAAGAAAGAACTAAAGAAATTCAAATTCAAAAAGAAGAAATTGAAGCAAAAAACGAAACTCTTTCTGCTGCAAATGAAGAAATTAGTCAAAAAAACAAATCTATTACGGCAAGTATTAATTATGCAAAAAGAATTCAAGAAGCGATGTTGCCCGTAAAAGAAAATATTTCTAAGCATTTAACGGATAACTTCCTGTTGTTTAAGCCAAGAGATATTGTAAGCGGTGACTTCTATTGGTATGCAAAAAAAGACAATAAAATAGTTTATACCGCTGTTGATTGTACAGGTCACGGTGTTCCCGGTGCACTAATGAGCATGATCGGAAGCGAAATTTTAACAACTATTGTAAATAATAATATTTTAAAAGCAGATGTCATTCTTGAGAAAATGAATGATTATGTTGTTAAGGCTCTAAAACAAGAAACCGGAGGTATGTCACAGGACGGAATGGATATGGCTCTTTGCGTAATTGATGTTGAAAATAAAACTGTTGAATACGCCGGTGCCAAAAATCCGTTGGTTTATATTTCTGACGGGAAATTAACACATGTCAAAGCCAGCAGACACGGCATCGGAGGATACCAACAAGAAAAGAAGACTTTTGAAAGCCATATTATCAAATACGAATCCCCTACTTGGTTTTATATGTTTTCAGACGGATACCAAGACCAGTTCGGAGGACTTAAAGACCGCAAGTTTATGATAAAGCGAATGAAAGAATTATTATTAAACATTCATTATAAACCAATGCATATACAACGTGATATTCTTGAAAAAACAATTGACGAGTGGATGATTAATACACCGCAAACCGACGATATTATTGTAACAGGGTTTAAATTATAACAAACTTATTTAGGAAACAATTATGATAGGCAAAGTCAAAATATCAACTTTTTTGTTTTTAGTCTTAATCGCCATTATATTAGGCTCTTGCAAAACAAAATCATTATCTGTAAGAATTCTGAAACCCGCAGAAATTTTTGTGCCGACAAAAATTAAAACTTTGGCAGTTGTAAACAGAAGTTTGCCCACAAAAGGCGACGGCAGCAGGGTTGTTAATGTTATAGAAGGGTTATTGTCCGGAGAAGAAATATTTGCAGACAGATATGGCTCTGAGAAATGTGTAGCGGGCGTTGCCGACGGGTTGTTAAACTCTCCCCGGTTTACCGTTACCGTGCCTACCGGAATGGACGATATTCGAGGAACCGGAACTGCTCAATTTGCAGAACCGTTACAATGGTCAAAAGTTGAACAAATATGCAATGACTATTCTGCCGATGCTTTGGTATTATTAGAAACATTTGATTCAAACTCATCAAAAAAGTTCAGAGTAAACCAACGAAAAGAAACCGTTGACGGAAAAGAAAATTTTTACAACGAACATATTGCTTCAATTGATATTGCTGTAAACTCAGGGTGGAGAATTTATTACCCCTCTGAACAAAAAATTATTGACCAAAGCATTTTTACCGATCATAAAGGCTGGGATGCAAGAGGTCGTTCAAAAAGCGAAGCCGTAAGAAAATTGCCGAAACAATCGAGAACCATAGAAGATGCCGGATATTTTGCAGGAAAGCAATATGCACACAGAATATCGCCTACATGGATTTGGGTTTCAAGAAAATATTTTGTAAAAGGTAATGATGACTTTAAAGATGCAAAATATAAAGTACAAGCAAAAAGATGGGAAGATGCTGCCGCAATTTGGAAAAAATACGTAAATGACGTTGATATAAAAATTGCAGGATATGCTTGTTACAATATGGCCTTAGCATCAGAAGTTCTCGGCGAATTTGACATTGCATTAGATTGGGCTCAGCGCGCTTATTCTGAATATCACTTAAAAACAGCAAGAGAATACATAAGCACAATTGAACAAAGGATCAGAGATAATAATGCTCTTAACAGACAAATGAACGAAGAATAAAATAACTTCTCAGCAATAATTAACAACAATATTAAGTTGTTGTTACAAAAGAAAGAAAAGAAAAATGAGCTGACTTTGATAGTTGGCTCTATATTTAGAATAAAACAAGGAAAATGAAAAAAACTATTACATTGTTGGCAATAACTTTATTGGTAACAACCGCATTTGCAAAACAAGCAACATTAAAAGGCAAGGTTATAAATAATAAAAAATATAATGAGATCCACCTTCAAGACCTTTCATATAAAAATATTGAAACACAAACAATTGATGAAAACGGGAATTTTGAGTTTGAAACAACCTTTAATAAGTTTGAGTTTTACATATTATCATTTGAAAAAGGAAAGTTTGTTGCTTTTTTCCCCGAACCCGGCGAAAAAACAGAAATGATAATTGATATTAAAGACTTACAAAACCCGATAATTACAAATTCTGTTCATTCTGTGTTGTATTACGAGTACAGTAATAAATTAAGCAAAGCTGATAATGAAGGAAAGCGTGTTGCTTTAATCAAAAAAATGATTGATGAAAACACAAACTCTCCTGCATGTATTTTATTTGCAGGAATCCTCGGCACAGAAAAATACAAAGATTATCACACAAAACTGAGTGACGGGCTAAAAGCTTATTCAGGAAATTCGATGGTCAGCGACTTTATTAAACAAACAAACAATATAAAAAACCTGTCAGTAGGAGGAGAAGCCCCGGAAATAGAATTAAAAAATCCCGACGGAAAAAATGTTAAACTTTCTTCAACAAGAGGAAATTATGTATTAATTGATTTTTGGGCATCGTGGTGTCGTCCCTGCAGGGCAGAAAACCCGAACAATGTCAGGCTATATGAAAAATATCACGATAAAGGTTTTGAAATATATGCCGTTTCATTAGATAAAGACAGGGCATCTTGGCTGAAAGCAATTAAAGATGATAATTTAACGTGGATTCATGTAAGCGACTTAAAGTTTTGGCAATCAAAGGGTGCTAAAACGTATAATGTCAGAGGAATTCCGCATACCGTGTTGCTTGATAAAAAGGGAAAGATATTAGCAACCGGTTTAAGGGGAAAGGCTTTAGAAGATAAATTAAAAGAGTTATTCGGAGAGTAAAACAAGACTATATGGCAAGTATTCCTGAAAAACCAACATTAAAAGATTTACAAAACCATATAAAGAAAATAGGAGAAGAGCGAGGGTGGGATAAAAATAACCATTTGGAAATCTTTTTATTGCTGTCGGAAGAATTCGGAGAACTTGCAAAGGCAGTAAGAAATTATACCGGGCTATATACCGAAAAGCTAAAAGAAAACAATAAATATGAACTGGAAGAAGAGTTTGCCGATGTTTTAAATTATTTGTTTGACTTGGCAAACTGTTTTAACATAGATTTGGAAAAGGCATTCAGAAAAAAAGATGATGCAAACAAAAATAGAATCTGGAACTATAAAGGAAAAATAAATAATCAAACGTAAATTCAGCAAACATGAAAACAAAACACTTACTTACATCGCTATTCATTTTGATTTCTTTTTCTGTCTTAACGGCACAAAAAGAAATTCATAATTTAAGTTTGTTAAAGTCAGAGTTAGATACAATTTCAAAGCAAAAACTACCTATTAATTCTGTTGCAGTTAACCAAAACGGAGACTGGATAATTTTATACGGAGATATCGGGTTTTCTTTTGTTACAATGCCGGAAAAGTTAACAATTAGGATTGACACACTGAACAAACAACAGAAAGTTATTAAAGATATTGATTTTGTCGGCAAAAACGGCTGGGTTTTATTGGCACAACAAAACGCATTTTATTCCGACTCTTTGCCGGCAAAAATGTTAGCAGGGTTAAAAAAAATCAATCAAAAAGGACAAGAAATAAAAGCGGTTGATGTTTACGGAGAAAGTTCCGGAATAATTCTTTACGGAAAAAACTTTTATTATGAACAAAACATTAAAGCTCCCATAAAACAAAAATTGGATAACCTCAGAGGAAGAGGACAAAAAGTAAAAAGTATTGCATTTACAAATGATGGCGGCTGGGTATTGTTTTATGCGAAAAATGGGTATTCTCACTATAATATCCCTGTTACGATGTCACAAAAGATAAAAGAAATTGTTCAAAACGGTTCAGAATTAAGCCGTGTATTCTTTTTTAATGATAAGTGGATTATTGTTTACGATGAATATAAATATGCCGGCAACTTATAATTTAGATTCTTAAAATATCGGGGGAGGCTTCAGTCCTCCTCTTTATTATTTATACAATATTTTTCACCTGTCATTGTAAATTAAACATAAAAATCATCCTAAAATGAAATTTGCAACCCTTTCTTTAATAATCTTTTTTCTTTCAAATATATCAGATGCACAAAACAGCTTTTCTGCAAAACTTATCATTCCGAAAGAAATACAACAAGGGGAATATTCAGACATTACATTAGACATATACAAACCCGAAGGCACAAGGAACTATACTGTTTTCACACAAGAAATACCGGACGGTTTTTTTGTTAAAATAGTTGATGCAAATGGTGCAAATCATACTCTTGACGATAATCTTTTAACTTTAACATGGGTGCGTTGCCCGGCAGATTCTAAAATATCCGTTAAATATCAAATATCATCAATGGCAGGTGTAACGGGAAACTTTAATCTTTCCGGGAAACTGGCATATATGGTCGGCAGCAAGCAAGGAGTGTTTAATTTAAAAACCTATGTATTAAATGTTGTAAAAGAGAAAACTGTTGTTATTAATAACGAAAATAATAATTATTCACAAAATTACTCTCCGCTTATTAACACAACACTGAAAGGTGTAAGTTGTAAACGAGCGATTACTTATAACAAAAAAACGAATGTTTATGAAGTTGGTGTTTATTTGAAAAAAAATGATGCCGGTTCATACAGTATTACAGAAAAAATCCCGAAAAACTTTATATTCTCAGAGTTAGATTCACACAACGCAAAAGTCAGACACAGTTCTGATTTAATTCAATTTCTTTGGGTTAATTTACCTTCCGCCGGAAATGTTAAAATCAAATACAGACTAACACCAAAAGAATCGAATATCGAAGAACCAAAAATTTTCGGCAAACTTTCTTTTTTAAAAGACGGTAAAATATTAAATCTTACAATTACAAATAACGAGTAAGTTTCTTTTTGTGCGAGCTTCTCTCTCCCGAAAAATAAAAACCGAAAATCCCGAATAAACGGTTTGGCTATGCGGAGTGCGGGATTTTAAAATGCCACACTTTCAATTCACTACTAATTTTATTTGTTACTACAATGCTCATATTTAGTAATTTACCCTCATTACGTATAGCCTTTGTTAGGGGCTGGGCTTCGTTCATCTTCCTATTTTAGAAATCTTATTTGCAGATTTAGTTTAATAAAATATTTTCCATTCTTTTCATAAATTTTTCCAAAATCGTGTCTTGAACTACTTGCCGTTTCCAATTTAGTATTATGAAACAAATAATTCTCAAATTTATTTTTGTTATAGATATGGTAACTCAAAACTTCTCCACCTTCTTTTACGACAAGATAACCACCAGTAGCGTCATATATTCCATTCCAAACTTTTGCAGGCATCATTCCTAATGCAACTTCTGTTAAGAATTTCTTGATTTTATATTCGTAGAATTTATGATTATTTGCAGTATTAAAATTCAAAGGATTATTCATTTCAATGTTTTCAACTAAATCTATTATTTTAGATAAGTTTGAAGTATAAAAATCAAATGTAATTTCTGCTAAAATATTAGGCAAAAGACTGTCAATCAGAATTAAATTGTTTCCAAAAACTTCCTTTTCCGTTTGGTTAAATAGAATTTTGCAACTATTGTTAATTACAGCGTTTAATCGGTCTTTTATTTTACTTCTCGTATCAATTAAGTTAGTTCTTTCCACGAAGTCATTTGTCAAACCACAATTCTCAATTTCATAAATGAAATTTGTCGTTTTTCCGGCATTTAAAAGAGTTGAAGCACCACCTAATTGAGATTTTATACTAAAGCCCAATTCTGGTTGTAAATTTGTTTTTAAGTCGTGAATTACAATTCTTATATCAGTTTTTGATGATGATTTAGCTTTTAATGTCGAACATTTTATTTGAGATAAAAAATCTTCTATTTCAGGAACATCGAAAGAACTACTGCGAGCTTCTTTAATTTTGTTTAGTAGCAATTCCGATTTTTGTTTAAACTCAACAATTGAGATGCTAAAACTTTCATCTGCTCCGGTAATTAAAATCAAATTATCATTTACGGAATATTCATAATTACCATTGTTTTCATCTCTCAAAATCTTTATAATGGGGTAGAGTAAATCAGGAATTTTATTTAATTTTTCATCACCAACATATATCTCTCTATCTCCTAATAATTTCAATAAGGTATATATTTCGCTCCATTCTCCTTTATTTCCTTTTAGCACCTATCTTTCCTTTACTATTTTTTCTACTATTTTACTTGCTGTCGCTTGAATTGCAGGGATAGCAACCGAATTACCAAATTGTTTGTATGCTTGAGCATCTGAAACTTTAATTAAAAAATTGTCAGGAAAACCTTGAAGTCTTGCCCATTCCCTTGGTGTCATTCTTCGCCAACCGTCTTTATTTACTACACCTTTAATTTTGGTAACCGGTTTAAAATCTGTTAATCGACAATCAATTACTATGTTTCTTTCTTTTCCCATTCCGCCAACAACAATAGCATTTGCACAGTGATTATCGTCAATTATTTCGTAACCAAAACCATTTCCTTTGTTTTTATGCCTTTCTTTATGGTTGCGTAAAGTGTCTTGGTATTGAGTTGACAAGTAATACTTTACAGAGACTTCTTTGTCTTCTTTTATATCTTTAAATGCAATTTTCTTTTTGACTGGTTTCGGATAGTGAAATTCTTTAATGTTTATATCTTTCCTAAAACCAATAATAAAAATCCGTTCTCTATTTTGAGGAACTCCAAAATCTTTTGCATTCATTATTTGGGGGTCTGGCACATAATAGTCTAAATCTTCTCTCAAAACTTTTAAAATGGTTTTAAGGGTTCGACCTTTGTCGTGGTTTTTCAAACCTTTTACATTTTCAAGAAAAAATGCTTTTGGTCTTTTGGCTTTGATTATTCTTTTTATATCGAAAAATAGTGTCCCACGAGTTTCGTCTTCAAATCCTTTTCTCTTTCCGGCTATTGAAAATGCTTGACAAGGAAAACCGGCACATAAAACATCGTGTTCAGGAATATCATTTTCATCTATTTTAGTAATATCACCAAATGGGATTTCACCAAAATTCAAATCGTATGTTTGCTTTGCATATTTATCTATTTCTGATGAAAAAACACAATTGCCTCCTAAATTTTGCATCGCAATTCTAAAACCACCAATCCCGGCAAATAAATCAATAAATTTAAATTTAGGGTTTTTCACAGGCGGAAAAGGGACATCAAAATTTAAGTCAACCCTTAGATACTGTGCCAGAGGTTCAGAAACTATATTTTGAAAATATTCTTTTGCATTTTTTTCATAATAACTTGAAATACCATTTTTGTTGTGATGCAAATAGTGAGTAAAATAAGCAAGGTTTTCGCTTTGCTCTTTTAAAATGTTACTATTTATTTTTTCTTTTATTTCACTGTATTTCATTACGTTTCCTTATTACTTCTTTTTTAATTTTCAACATACAAAAATGCGGGTTTTTTTCAATCTCTCTCCCCCAAAAGCGAATAACTTTCCAACCATTTTTCAACAATCATAATACTGCACGATTTTTCTTCGCCTTGCCCCTAACGACTGATATAAATTATAGTTCCCCTAATGCCAATATATTACCTTTGTTATTTCTGCAAACCGAACGCTTTTTTTACTTTATCAACATAATCGAGTTTTTCCCAAGCAAAAAATTCAACTTCTTTTTTATAGGAACTTCCGTTAGTTGAGAACGTTACTTCTTTTTTAAACGGCTTTCTTCCCATATGTCCGTATGCGGCAGTTTCTCTGAATATTGGATTTTTTAGCCCGAAGCGTTTAACAATTGCAGCCGGTCGCATATCAAACAATCCGTTAACTTTTTTGGCAATTTGACTGTCAGACAGGTCAACTTTTGATGTTCCGTATGTGTTTACATATAACCCGACAGGGTCTGCAACCCCGATAGCATACGCAACTTGAATTAAAATCTCGCCTGCAACACCCGCTGCAACCATGTTTTTTGCAATGTGTCGAGTTGCATAGGCTGCCGACCTGTCAACTTTTGAAGAATCTTTTCCGGAAAAAGCTCCGCCGCCGTGAGCACCCTTTCCGCCGTATGTATCAACAATGATTTTTCTTCCGGTTAAACCGGTATCTCCGTGAGGTCCGCCTATTACAAATTTCCCGGTAGGGTTTACCAATAATTTGAAATCGCCTTTGAATAATGCCTTAATTGACTCCGGAAGTTTTGCTTTTACCGCAGGAATAATAATATTTTTCATATCATTATAAATGGTTTTAAGCATTTCATCGTCAGCTTGTTTTTGCGTTTTTGCTTCTGAAGAAGAAATAAAATCATCGTGTTGAGTTGACAAAACAATTGTGTCAATTCTCAATGCTTTGTTGTTATCATTATATTCAACAGTAACTTGCGATTTAGAATCCGGTCGTAAATAAGTCATTTGTTTCCCGGCTTTTCTTACATTTGCCATCTCAATTAACAGTTTGTGAGACAGGTCGATGGGCAGCGGCATATACTCTTCTGTTTCATTATTTGCATAGCCGAACATCATACCTTGGTCTCCGGCACCTTGCTCCTCTTCTGTTTCTCTGACAACTCCTTGGTTAATATCTGATGACTGTTCATGAATTGCAGAAATAACACCGCAAGATTCTGATTCAAATTTATATTCTCCTTTTGTGTAGCCGATTTCTTTAATAACATTTCTTGCGGTAACCTGGGCATCAACCCAAGCCGTTGTTTTAACTTCTCCGCTCAAAACAGTTAAGCCGGTTGTTACAAGAGTTTCGCAAGCAACCTTTGATTCCGGGTCTTGTTTTAAAAACTCATCTAATAATGCGTCTGAAATTTGGTCTGCAACTTTATCGGGATGTCCTTCCGATACAGATTCTGATGTGAAAAAATATGACATTTTTTTTAATTAAGTTTAATAATATTTTAACGGGGAAAGTTTTTAACAGAAGTAATGTTTTAGCATTTTTTTCTGCGGTTGCAAGCAATCAAATTTTTCCGCCGATATGCAAAAGTATTTATTTTTTAGTTTTTGCAAAGCGTAAACCGTTAAATCTTTGCAAAGAATTATTTTTTCCTTTCTTAACGGACAAAACAACCGGCTTCCGAATAAAATAGTTTCGCATTATGAAACCTTTTTATGTAAAAATTCGTAGTAATAATTAAAAGAAAAAATATGACGGCAGCACTAACCAATTACGGAAACTTTGAAATAGAACTGTTTGAGATAAAAAATGAAGATTGCCTGAAGTTTACATTTGAAGGAAAATTTACGCAGGAACAAGCCGTATCCGGAACCGAAGAATGGAGACAATTATTCGAGGGGGTCGGAAATGAAAAAACAACATTAGTTTGGGATTGTGCCAGAATGACCGGGTTTGAAAATAATGCTCGTATTATTTGGCAAAAAACAATGAAAGGCCTAAAAAGAAAAATAAAATGTGTTTGGTTGATTTCGAACTCGAAAATTATCAGAACCGGGGCAAACCTTATGTCGAAATTTGTCGGTTTTAAAATAAAAGCGGTAAAGTCAGAAAAAGAAATTGCTTTTTGCTAAAACACGGCAATTTTGAAAAAGAAAGCAGTATTTTTACAGTAAGGCCAATTTTTCGGTATAATCAGTAAGTTTGATTTTAAAATCAGACATTTTTCTTAAAAACTCCAGTAGTGCCGGTAGTTTTGTATTATATTCTTCCGGTTTGAGCTCTGTTATTTTTTTATTAATTTCTTCTATTTTAATTGTTACAATTTGAAGTTTAAACTTTTCTATTGCATCAGGAACAGATTCATTCAGCCTTTGTTCCGGCATCTCCGTTGAACCGCCTCTTTTTTTCCAAAGTCTGCTTAATTCTTTTTTCGGGCTGATTAATTCTGCTACTACCGAGCTTATTTTTTCGCTTTGGTGTGTTAAGAAATAATTAATGGGAGATTCTTTATCGTTTGAAAAAAACTGATCGTATTCTTCAAAGATGTCTTTGTAAATCAGGTTTTTAAATTCCAAATTTTCATTCTTAATATCCGAAATAATATATTCAGCAACCGAAATATCAACGTTGTTTTCTTCATCATGTGATATAGTTTCTTCTCCGAAATTCAACAAATAATAAAGAATTTCCTTTTCATATTGCTTTGAAAACACTCCGGTTGTTTCTACCGGAAGCAACGGAATCTCGACTTTTTGACTGTATTTTCTTTTATTGTCTCGATCTCTGATATCATCAAAGTTCTTTCTTAATATTTTACGGACTTCTTCATATAAAATTTCCTCATCCGTATTGAGCAGACTTGATGTCGTTCGTATATATTCTGCTCTTAAAATTTTATCAGGAATTATGGCGATTGATTTAACAACATCCCGAACCAATTGTGCCCTTTTAACCGGGTCATTTTTAGCCTCATCTGCCAATAGTTTTGTCTTGAATTCAATAAAATCTTCTTCATGTTCAGAAATGTATTGTTCAAGTTCCTCTGTTGTTTTAGATTGTGCAAAAGAATCCGGATCTTCGCCTTCGGGCAACATCACAATTTTAACATTCATTTCCTCTGCCAAAACAAGATCAATTCCTCTTAATGATGCTTTTATTCCGGCTTTATCTCCATCGTAAATTAATGTGAGATTTTTTGTAAAACGTCGAACCAGTTTAATTTGATCAACCGTAAGAGCGGTTCCGGATGAAGCCACAACATTCTCAACGCCTGACTGGTACATTGAAATCACATCGGTATAACCTTCAACCATAAAACATTTATCTTTTTTTACGATTGAGTTTTTTGCAAAATAAATACCGTAAAGAATTCTGGATTTATGGTAAATATCTGATTCGGGAGAATTCAGATACTTTGCAATTTTCTTATCGGCTTTCAGAGTTCTTCCTCCGAATGCAATCACTTTTCCGGATAATGTGTGAATCGGGAAAATTACACGCTCTGCAAAGCGGTCAAATTTATAATTGGTTTCTTTTTTTACAATTGATAAACCGGTTGCTTCCAAAAATTTCAATTTATAACCGCTTTTTAAAGCCGCTTCGGTAAACGCATCTCTTTTTTGCGGACTCCAGCCCAATTCAAATTTATTAATGATGTCTTCTCTGAGACCTCTTTCTTTGTAGTAAGACAATGCAATGTTTTTGCCTTCATCGGTTTTGTGCAATGTATTCTTAAAGAAATTTTTTGCAAATTCCGTTACAATAAACAGGCTGTCTCTTTCTTGCTTTTCGTGTATTTGTTCCTCTGTCTGCTCTTCTTCAACAACCTCAATGCCATATTTTTTTGCAAGTACTTTCAAAGCTTCCGGAAAAGAAATCTTTTCATGTTCCATTACAAACTTTACGGAATTTCCGGCAGCACCGCAACCAAAACATTTGTAAATACCTTTTGCCGGAGAAACTACAAACGAAGGTGTCTTTTCATCATGAAAAGGACAATTCCCTTTATAGTTCACACCTGCTTTTTTGAGGTTTACATAGTCTTTTATAACGTCATAAACATCAGCTGCATCAAATATTTTATCAACTGTTTCGCGAGGTATCATGATATCCTTTTAGGAAAACAAAATTAAGAAAATAATCGGATGAGCCGGTTTTATTTTTTGAACAATTGAGGAATTTTGATGATATTCTTTAACAGAACGGTATGCCAATTACCAAGTTTGTTCTTTTTTAAAGCTTTAACATCTTCTTTCATTTTCTTGAAGATATGTTTAATGCTTTTATTACTTTCTCCGCCGACTCTCATTTTAATCAGCACTTCCGGCAGGTATGCCGTTGATATCTTATGTTTTCCGAGAAAACGAAGAATGATATCGTAATCAGCAGCAATTCTGAAACTTGTATCAAACAGCCCGAATTTATCATAGACTTCTTTTTTAACAAAGAAAGTCGGATGCGGCGGCATCCAAGCTTTTTTTAATTTAGAAAAACTGAACTCTCCGGATTTCCAGTACCGTATAATTTTACTTGTGTCTCCCTTTGCAACATATTGCAGATCTCCATATATGCTGTCTGTTTGTTTTTCTGAAAATAGTTTTGCTGCTTTTTCAATTATTGTATGGTCTGTATAAATATCATCAGCATGTAAAAAACAGATCACATCACCGGTTGCATTTTTAATTCCTTTGTTTAATGCATCATAAATTCCTTCATCCGACTCGCTTATTATTTTAGAAATTTTCTCCGAATTATCATTTATAATTGAAAGTGTGTTATCTGTAGATTTTCCGTCAATTATTATATGTTCAATATCTGAATATGTTTGGGATGCTGCCGACAGGATTGTATCTAAAATTGTATCTTGACTGTTGTATGTTGCTGTTATAATTGAAATTTTCATTGTTCAATCGTTCTTTTTCTGACTCCAACAGCCGGATTTCCTTGATAAATAGTATAAGCTTCTAAATCTTTTGTTGCAACAGAGTTAACTGCTAAAATTGAATGTGTTTTACACGTAGTTCCGGGAGTAACAATGCTGTGAGCTCCAATCCAAACACCTTCTTCAAACTTTATTTCTCCGACTATTAGGTCAAAAGTGGTTTTTTTATAATTATGGTTTCCGCAAAGCAGCATTGCTCCTTGTGAAATGCTTACATTATCGTCTATTACAACATTTGCAAGATTATCAATCCAAACTTTTTCGCCAATCCAAACATGGTTTCCTACAAAAAGCCTCCATGGGTATTTTATGTTAACGGAAGGTTTTATAATAACCCCTTTGCCGACTTTTGCCCCGAAAAGTCTAAGCAAAAAAATTTTTAAAGAACTAACCGGATTCCAAGGATTAAGAAAAAACAAAACATTTGTAAAATACCATAAAGTTCTTTTAACGATATTTGCTCCGGGCTTATACCAAGAATTATCAAATTTTGAAAGATTTGTTTTATTCATCTTCAAACATTTTTTGTGTGTCTTTTACTGCCTGTGAACTTTCGAAAAAATCTTTTGCAAAATTAAACGCATTTTCTGACATAGTATCATATTCTTCCTGTTTCATTTCAATACATTTTTGAATTCTTGTTTGAAACTTTTCTTTATCATTCAAATTTATATCCCACCCGATTTTTTTTTCTTCAAGATTTTTCCAAGGTGTGTTTTTGCTCAAAACAACAGGACAAGAGGCAGAAAGGGCTTCAAAAACTGCATGCCCGTAATTTTCGTGTAATGTCGGGAATAAGAAAAAATGATAGTTTCTTAATGTGTTTTCAACCTCATCGTGGGACAGTTCTCCTTTAAATTTAACAGAAATGTTTTTCGGTAACGCAAAAATAATATTGTCACATTGTTTTTTATAATCAAAGTCTTCCTCCGGACCAAAAATATCAAATACAACCTTTGTTTCGGTATTGAGCCCCTTTAACAACTCAATTGCAAATAAAAGGTTTTTCTTTTTTGAAATGCGAGAAATAAAAACAAATTTTGTTTCTGTTGTCTTTTTCTTTTTAAAATAGTTTTTTGGTTTTGTAGGAATATTCCCAACGTTAATAACTTTTGCTTTCTTACTAATCGTGTTTTTTATATCCTTTGCTTCATCTTGTGTTGTAGCATGCCATGTAATCCCGGAGTACAGTTTAAAAAGGCTGCTTAATTTTAAGAAACCGGATTTTTTTGTTTTTTTTAAATTTATTGCACCTTTTCCGAGCATCCCTCTCGGTGCCAAAATTACGGAACTTGGAAAAATGTGTTTTTTTGAAGCAATCAAGGGCAAAACAGAAAACCGAAAAGAAAAAAGACTGTTTAAATAGACCTTGTCGGGGTTTAGACTTTTTAAAATCTTTTTATAGCTTTTAATGTTTTGATTTCCCCGGGCTAAATAAGTTATTGTGTAATTCGTCCGTCTTATTGCTTTGTTAGTCTCAATGTTTTTATACGGGAACTCATCTCCTAAATCTCTGTCGGAAGTTACTATGTAAAAATCGAAAATGTGCGAAAGGGTATTTATAATATTTGCGACACTTCTTATTGGTCCTCCGGCTTTGTATCCGGGTAAAAACCAATCAATAAATATTAATATTTTCGTTTTTTCTGACATTTGTTGCAATATTAGTAATTATTTTCGTTTTTTACTTACTGTAAGAATTTTATAATTAATGAAGAAACATCTTTTGGTATTACTGCTGATTGTGTTTGTGCAAATTATTAATGCTCAAACTTTAACCAATCTTTTTGAAAAAGAAATTGAATTTGTTTCTGATACAATAACATTTAATGCAACAGGGGTTGTTCCCGGAAGTTTAGAGGTTTATTTTCAGAACAAGCTCATTTCTTCCGACAGGTATATTGTAAACTATGCCGAAGCAACACTTTTGTTTAAACGCACGGCTTTGTTGCCCGAAAGAGCAATGCTTAAAATAAAATACCGTGTTTTTTTATTCAACTTTTATAGTTCATACTTTCATAAAAACATTAACTTATCGGAGGAAAATGTCGGCAAAAGCATTAAAAAAAGATATATTCCTGATGATGAACAAGAAAGCTTTCTTTCTAACTCTCAACTAACAAAAGCGGGAAGCTTTTCAAGGGGAATAAATTTCGGAAACAATCAAGATGTTTCCGTTAATTCAAATTTTAACTTACAGTTGTCTGGAAAAATAAGCTCTGATGTTTCAATTTCTGCAAATATCTCAGACAACAATATCCCTGTTCAATCAGACGGAACATCTCAATATTTAAGAGAGTTTGACAAGGTTTTTATTGAACTGTCGTCAGAAAACAGCAAGCTGACAGTCGGAGACTTTGAAATAATCAAGCCGGCAGGCTATTTTATGAATTTTCATAAAAAGGTTCAAGGTGCCGGATTTTACACAAACATAGTAACAAAAAAAAATCATACTGTAGAAACAACATTAAACACAGCGGTATCAAAAGGAAATTTTAACCGACAGAAAATTATAGCAGTTGAAGGAAACCAAGGACCTTATAAGTTAGACGGCACAAACAACGAAATGTATGTTGTTGTTTTATCCGGAAGTGAAAAAATATATATTGACGGAGAATTATTGTCTCGCGGATTTGAAAACGATTATATTATAGATTATAATTCTGCGGAACTTACATTTACGGCAAACAGACCGATTACGAAAGACACAAGAATTATTGCTGAATTTGAATACTCCGAGTTGAGTTATGCTGAGTTTATAATAAGCTCCGAAACAAAAATTAAGAGAAAAAATTCAATGTTTTATATTAACCTTTTTTCTGACCAGGATGCAAAAAACCAAAATCTCCGACAAGACTTAACAGTCGAACAAAAATATCTTCTTAGCAATATCGGAGATAATTTATCTGAAGCCGTTGTTTATAATATTTCAAAAATTGATACATTTAATTCTAATGAAATTTTATACAGAAAAACAGACACGGTTGTGAATGCCGCAACTTTCGAAGATATATATGTTTTCTCTGCTGACAGCATTCCGGCAAACTACAGAATAGGATTTTCTTACGTGGGAGAAAACTCAGGATATTATACCAGAATTCAATCCGGAGCAAACGGAAGGGTATATGAATGGGTTGCTCCGGAAAACGGGATCTTACAAGGAAGTTACGAGCCGGTTAAAGTTCTCGTCAGCCCAAAGAAAAAACAAATGCTTAGTGCCGGAGGGAACTTTACGATAAAAAAGGCTGTTTTAAATTTTGAAACCGCGATTACAAATAACGATATAAATACATTTTCTGCAAAAGGAGACGAGGACAATTTGGGTTATGCTTTTAAGCTGGGAATACGAAAAAATCTTTTAAAAAAAGATACCGGAGTTGTTAAATTGAATTTTGGTGCAGATTATTATTTTACACATAAAAACTTTAATGCTTTTGAACCATTTAAAAGTACAGAATTTGAAAGAGATTGGAATCTGCCTTCTTTATACGGCACAAATAATGAGTCTGTTTTGAATTTCTTTTTGGAATATAAGAAAAAAGATTTCGGAAAACTCGGATTATATACTGATATATTAGACAGGAAAAATAATTATTCAGGAAACAAAAATAAAATATTTGTAGATGTTAATAAAAAAAAGTTGTCTTTTTTTGCTGATGTAAACCGATTAACAGCAACAGATACAGCCCACAAATCTGAATTTGTCAGGTATGATTTTAAGCTTGAAAGAAAAGGAAAAAACCTTACTGTCGGGTTAAGAAACTCCGGAGAAAAAAATGTTTTTTATTCATTGGGTAACAACAATCTCTCGCTTACTTCTTTTCGTTACAATCAACCGGAAATTTTTATTAAGGCTTCTGCAAAAGTTAATGCCCCGATTACTTTAAGCTATTCAAGCAGAGAAGATTTTCTTCCTCGAGAAAGTGGCTTGAACCTTAATTCTAAATCTCGTGATTACAAATTTTCAGGAGTAATTTTTAAAACATCTTCACAAAGATTAAAAACGAATATAACATACAGAACCTTACATTTTGCAGATTCAAGCACAAACAAAAAAAGCGAAGAAAAAACATTAACAGGCAGGCTTGAACACAGCATAAAAATATATAAGGGAGCAATATCAAGTTCGTTTTTTTTGGAACACGTTTCCGGAAATGAACTTGTCAGAGAGTTTTCTTACATAGAAGTGCAAAACGGACAAGGGATCTTTACCTGGGAGGATTTTAACGGTAACAGCATTAAGGAACTGAATGAGTTTGTAAAAGCAAACTTTCAAGATGAGGCAGACTATATTCGGGTTTCTTTGCCCACAAATCAATACAGGCGTGTTTATAACCAAAGCCTTAATATTGTTTTCGGAGTAAATCCTCGTCGAATTTGGTTTAAAGAACGCGGAGTAAAAAAACTTTTGTCAAACTTTTCAAATAAGTTTGCGTATAAACATAACCGAAAAATAAATAACAATTCTTCTTATTATAGTATACAGCTTCCGGACTCCGGACTGTTGTCATTAACAAGCAGATTAAACAATAATTTAAGATTAAATATTAAACCGACAAAAACAATTTTGAATCTTATTTACACACTAAACGAAAGTAAATTGTTATTGATTAACGGTGTTGATGCCAGAACAAACAGTTTTTACAACTTTGCGATAAGTCAAAAATTTGAAACATTTATTTTTTCTGATGTATTAAAGAAAGGGCAAAAAACTTATAGTTCTGAGTTTTTTGAAGAAAACAATTACAACATCAACTACATTAGTAATCTGGCAACAGCAACATATAGGGTTAATAAAAAAACGGACTTGTCGGCAAATTTTTCAATTAAAAATAAAAATAATATTTCCGGAGAAGAAAATGCAAATTTTTACTCTGTCGGCAGCGAGTATAAAGCCTCCGGTCAAAATCAAGGAACTCTCATGCTAAAATTTGACTTTGTTAATATAAAATTTTCGGGAACAACAAACACCCCTGTTTCTTATGAAATGTTGGACGGCTTAATGCCCGGGAAAAACTATATCTGGTCAGCCGGGTGGTATAAAAAAATTACAAAATATTTACAATTAGAATTGAATTATTCCGGAAGAAAGTCAGAAGAAAATAAAATAATTCATTCCGGAGGGTTAAGTGTAAGGGCCGTTTTTTGACATGAAAATTTGAAACCGGAAACATTGAAATTATATCGGGGAGAATAAAGTACAGATTTAATTTCTGTAAAAAATTTTCTTTTCTTAAAATTAATCTTTAAGTTAGTGCTTTGAAATGAAGCTGTTAAAAAACATCCATAAAAGTCTGCTTTTTTTGGTAATATTTATATTATCTCTTAACCGGCTAACATCTCAAAACCTTGTGAAAAATGCTGCAATAGACCTTTCTCAAATCAGCATCGAAACCGAAAATATTCCCCTCAGCGGAAAATGGGAGTTTTATGACTCTGAACTTTACACCCCGACAGACTTTAACAATAATAAAATAAAGAAACCGACTTATCTTGAGGTTCCCTGTTTGTGGAATAAAAGCTTAGACCGAGGAGCAAAGGGATACGGAACGTACCGGTTAAAAATAAAATCTTTAAAAAAGGGGGAGCTATATGCAATAAATATTATCAGAATTCAATCATCGTATAAAATTTGGATTAATAG
Organism: Bacteroidales bacterium; assembly: GCA_021648725.1. Lineage (NCBI taxonomy): Bacteria > Pseudomonadati > Bacteroidota > Bacteroidia > Bacteroidales > Bacteroidales bacterium. The sequence goes on from JAKISF010000029.1 coordinate 20,928, forward strand.
TGTTTTGTTTCATACAAACGGTGTTGTAGGAAAAACCAAAAAAACATCTTCTGCAAAATGGTCTTCCGATGATATTATTTTTAAAGCAAATCAAGAAACTGCAGAAATAGTTATTCAAGTCAGCAATTTTTATCACAAAAAGGGCGGTATTGAAAACCCGTTAATATTCGGAAGGGCAGAAAATATTACCGAATATTCTTGGAGTATTTCTGCCATGACCATATTTTTATTGGGAGTGTTGCTGATTATGGCATCTTATCATTTGGCAATGTTCTTTTTCCGAAAAAATGATAAGTCAAATTTGTTTTTTGCATTAACATTAATATTTTCTGCTCTTTTCATCCTCGGAGACGGAGAGATATTAATTACAAAAATATATCCTGAATTTAGTTGGGAAGTTCTTTTAAAAATAATTCATAGTGCCAATTATCTTAGGGTTTTGTTTTTTGTTCTCTTTATTTATGTCTCTTTTAAAGAATTTCTTAACAAATACGTTATTAATGCCGTAACAATAATTGTTGTTGCAATACAAATATTAATTATTGTAACTCCGGCAGCTATATACAGCCATGTTTTAATCGGGTTTTTTATTATTACCGCCTTTGTTTTAATATACTTAATTATCGGACAAATTAAAGCATTGGCTGCAAAAAAAGCCGGAGCTCTTTTCTCTTTTTTGGGAATTTTTATACTTATGCTGACTGTAATTAATGACATCCTTAAAGAATATCAAATTATACAAACAATTTCTCTCAGCACATTCGGGGTGTTTATTTTTATTATTTTTCATTCTTACTTGATTTCAATTCAAAACTCAAAAGCTTTTCAGTTTATTAAAACCCTGACAGAAAAATTGCTTGTTCAAGGAAAAATTAAAGATGCATTTTTTTCTGCAAAATCATACAATCTAAAAGCTCCCCTAAAAGCTATTTCGGAAGCAGTCGGTGCAGACAGGGCACTAATCTTTATTTCACAGAAGAATGAGTGGGTTGCTACAAACGAATATATAAAAACAGAAGAAACGGTAAAAAGCATGAAAGTAAAAATGTTTTCAGAAAAAGAGAATGTTTACTTTTCTGCAATTAGTGTTAAAAAGGCTATTTCATCAAAGTCCCCCGTATATACATTGGGAACGGGAAATTTGAAAGCAAAAGAAATCGTTTATTTTGAAGAAGCCGGCATTAAGTCTGTTTTTGTTTATCCTTTCGAAAAAGACAGCGATGTTCCGGCACTTTTATATTTTGAAAATTACAATATAATACCGGGGTTTGTGGAGAAGAGTAATGAGATATTGCAAGCAATAATGCCGCAAGTTCTTATTTTTATGGATAATTATACGTCTTACAATAAGCTTAAAAAGTTTAATAAAAGCTTAGAAGAAAAGGTGCAAGAGGTAACAAAAGAAATTATGCTCAGAAATGTGGAATTAAAAAACATAAGAGAGAAAATTGAGCTACAAAACGACCAAACACAAAAAATTAAAGAAAACCTTGAAAAACAAAACCAAGAAATAAATGACGGGATTCAATATGCAGGAAAAATTCAATATGCTTTTTTGCCTAAAGAGCAAGAAATTAAAGACGTTTTTCCTGACAGCTTTGTTTTTCTTAAGCTTCGAGATAATATCGGAGGAGATTTTTTCTGGTTTAAAAAAATTAATGATACAGAAAGCGTCTTTGTTGTTGCAGACTCTACCGGACATGGTGTTTCCGGAGCATTAATGTCTATTATCGGACATGAACTATTAAATGATGCCGTTTTATATAAAAAAATCAAATCTCCTAAGCAAATTTTAAATGCTGTACAAACCGGCTTTTCCGAGCGAATTTCGAAAGAGGAAGAAGTCGGAGGAATTGACTTGGCTGTTATTTCCTATAATTCAGCAAAAAATGAAATTGTGTTTTCCGGAGCTCAAAATTCGATATACTTTGTGCATGAAAACAGCTTAGCAGAAATTAAAGGGTCTCCGGTTTCAATCGGCAACTCAAACTTTTCAGAAACAAAAAACGGAAACCGATATTATACAAACAGAAGAATTTCCGTAAAAAAAGGTGATGTTATATATTTATTTACCGACGGGTTTATTGATCAGGTAGGAGCGTTATCGGGAAAAAAGTTTATGAAAAAACAATTTAGAAATTTATTAATGTCTGTTCATAAAGAATCTCCGGATGTTCAAAAAAGAACACTGGAAAAAACATTGGATGCTTGGAAGTCCGAAGAAACACAAACAGACGACATATTAATTGCAGGAATTATATTTTGAAAACAGCATTTACATATAAGTTTTATTTTCTGTTGCTTTTTGCATCAATCTTTTTTAATCCTGTTTTTGCTCAACAAGAAGCAAAAAAAGGGGTTATCGATTTGAAAAAATATAATTTTAAAGAAACAGGGATAATTGACTTAAACGGAACATGGGAGTTTTATCCGGAAAAACTATATACCCCTGCCGATTTTTCTTCGGGCTCTGTCAACAATGCAAAGTTTGTAAAAGTTCCCTCACTCTGGAACAAATCTTTTTTTAACAAAGAAGATAATTTCAATATCGGATACGGAACATATCATTTAAAAGTTTTAATTCCTGACAGCATCGGCATCCTTGCCCTTCGCCTAAAACGAATAGAAACGGCCTATGTGTTGTGGGTAAACAATGACACTTTGGTTCATTGCGGAAAAACAGCAGAAAAAGAAAATCTATATTCTCCGGCTCAAAATACACGATATAAGTTTTTTAATGCCTCCGGAAACTCTTTTGATATTACTGTGCAAGTTTCAAACTTCAGTCACAGAAAGGGCGGAATTGACAGTCCGATAAGCCTGGGCTTGCCCAACCAAATAACAAATAAAACAAAGACAAAAAGAGGTGTCGAAATTTTCATAGTCGGTGTTTTATTAATAATGGCAGTATTCCATTTCGGACTATACTTTGTAAAAAGAAAAGACTATTCTTTGCTGTTTTTCGGACTATTATTAATTTCCGAAATAATCAGCATATCGGTAAACGGGGAGATGATACTTACGGCAACCTTTCCGGATATGTCGTGGGCAACATTAAAAAAGACAGATTATATAAGCAACTTCATGCGATCAACATTTTTGGTCTTGTTTTTTTATAAAATATATGAAGAAGAAATATCGAAGCTGTATGTACAAATATTAATCGGCATAAACCTTTCTCTTACTGTTTTTGTTTTATTTACCGACCTTTTAACATACTCTTTTACTCTTTTGGTTTTTATTGCCACGGCAACCCTTACAATGCTGTATATTATATATGCACAAATCCGAGGAATTGTCAAGAAAAAAGAGGGGGCGTTAATACCGTTTTTGGGAACCTTCCTTTTACTGCTTTCGGCAGTAAATGATATTCTTTATGTTTCCGATATCATTGACACAATGTTTTTGACACCCGTAGGAATGTTTATTTTTATTTTTTCTCAATCTTATCTTCTCTCATTTAACTTTTCTAATTTATATAAGAAAACAGAAGAGCTGAATAAAATGACAGCAGATTTAGATGATATTAAAAACAGCCTTCTCGAAAAGAAATCATTTGACTATGTAAGTTCTTTAGAAATACTTACCGAACACGCAACCGGAACAAGGGGAATTTTGTTTTCTGTTGCAGATAATACGGTTATTTATAAGTCCGAATTCCCTGAAATTGATTCTCGAACAGAAACAAAAGACAGATTTCCTTCAGAATTAATAAACGAAGTAATTGAAAAAGAAGAAATAATTGTTTCAAGCCCTGTCGGAAGTAAGTTGTTTAACTCTTCATACATTTCAAAATTCCGACCAAAATCGGCAGCGTGCCTTTCTCTAAAAGCTGCCGGAAAAACACGTGCTGTTTTATATTTTGAAAATGAAGAAAAAAAACACGTTTTTAATAAACAAAAAATTCAAGCTTTCAAACATGTTTCAGACCAAATTATCGGAACTATTGATAATGTGGATATGTATAAAGAACTTGAAAGCTTAAGCTCTAATTTAGAAGGAATTATTTTAAGCAGAACAAAAGACGTAAGAAATCAGAACGAAATGCTTACGGAACAAAAAGATGAAATTGAGGCAATTAACCACGATTTGAACAAAACCCTGGATGAGGTAAATCAAAAAAATAAAATAATTAAAGACAGCATTGTTTATGCTAAATATTTGCAAGACGCAAACATTCCGGACGAAAAATATATCAATACACTATTCAAAGACAGCTTTGTTTTAAATAAACCCAAAGAAACTTTAGGCGGTGATTTTTATTGGGTTCACAACAAAAAACAAGAAGACGAAGAAAAAATAATTTTTGCAATAGCAGATTGTACCGGACACGGTATTCCCGGAGCATTAATTTCTGTTATCGGCTACGATATGCTAAACCATGTTGTTATTAACGAAAACACAGAAAAGCCGTCAGAAATTTTAAACCTCATGCAGGAAGAAATAGGGAAAAGATTAGCAAAAGATAATGATGAGGAAATAAAAGACGGAATGGAGGCGGCCGTTATTACATACGACAAGACTGCAAATATTTTAGAATATGCCGGAGCAAGAATTAGTTTAGTAATTTTCCGAAACGGAAAAATGACAGAAGTTAAAGCAGACAGAATTTCAATCAGTGCGTTTCAACATGAAAAAATAAAAGGTCAAAAATTTGCAAACCATAAAATACAGCTAAAAAAAGATGATATCGTATATCTTTTTACCGACGGCTTTCAAGACCAGTTCGGAGGAGAAACCGACAGCAAGTTCATGAAGAAAAACTTTAGAAAATTATTAGAAGAAGTTAATCAACGGGCATTCCCGGTTCAAAGAAGCCACATGCTTAAAACATTAAACCGATGGCAAGGAAAAAATATACAAAATGACGACATTTTAGTTGTCGGTTTGAAATTCTAACCATAAAGAACAAAACCCTGACGGATATTAAAAAAACGAAAGCCCGTAAATTTTGCCTCACACAATATAAATTATATCTTTGCAAACATTTTAATATTAAAAACTTATAAAAAATGAAAAATTTAGCACTATTATTCGCAGTTGTTTTTGTTTTTTCTGCAACAAACTTAAATGCTCAAAAATTCAAATACGGACATATTGACGGAAATGCCGTTTATAAAAAAATGCCGGAAGTCCAAAAAGCAGATACAATTTATACTGCCTATGTAAAACAGCTGGAAGACCAGATAAAAAGTATGCAAGAAGAGTATAACAAGAAGGCTACAGACTATCAAAAGAACGAAGCAACTCTTTCTGACCTAATGAAAGAAACAAAAGTTGAAGAATTAAAATCATTAGGAGAACGCATCCAAAAATTTCAAGTTTCGGCACAAGAAGACGCAATTAAGAAACAAAAAGAGATGTACGACCCAATAAGAAAAAAGTTTGACAGTGCATTAGAAGTTGTTGCTAAAAAATACGGTTATAAATTTATTATTGACAGAAACGCTCTTTTATACTTCAACGATGTTGATGATGTTACGGCATTCGTTAAAAAAGAGTTAGGAATAAAATAACGTATTAATCTTCTACAAAAAAGGTCGGAAAATGTTTTCTGACCTCTTTTTATTTCCAGCGTTTTGCTTTTTGTTTAAATCCGGCTAAATCCAACACACGCTCCACAACTGTATCGGTTAATTCGGAAATATTTGCGGGCTGATTATAAAATGTCGGAGATGCCGGACAAATTATTCCGCCGGCTTCCGTAACCGTTTTCATGTTGTTAATGTGTATTATACTGAGGGGCATTTCTCGTGTTACAAGAATAGTTTTTTTCCTTTCTTTAAACATTACATCTGCGGTTCTTCCGATTAAGTTTTCAGACGTTCCGGCGGCAATTCTGCCCAATGTTCCCATCGAACAAGGAATTATAATCATAACATCAAAAGCTGAAGAACCGGAAGCAAAAGGAACATAAAAGTTGTTATTTTCTAAAACCGGAAAATTAAAATCTGAAAGTTTTTCTGTGTTAATTTCATTGTCCCAAATATCTTTTACGTTATCCGAAAAAACAAGAGCAACTTCTGACAATTGAGGTTTTATTTCTTCTGAACAAAGCTTGTGCAGAAGCCTTTGAGCATATATCATTCCGGATGCTCCCGTTATTGCAACAACTATTTTCTTTTTTTGCATTATTCAAATGTATATCTAAGGGCAACACTTAAATTATTATTATACCAAACATCATCATTCCTGATACTTAAAGCGGAATATGATATTCTGAGACTTGAGGAAATTCTGTCTGTTAAATAAAAATCTACTTGCCCCATCGGTTGAAAATCAAAATCTTTTATCGAATAATAATTTTTATCTACTTCTTGTTTTATTAATGTAAATTTATGAGCAAATAAATAGGAAGAAGCAATTCCTACCGCAACATTAATTTTAGGATGTATTTCTAAATTATATAATACCGGTATTTCAATATAATGCAAACTATGATTAAATTCTTGAAAAAAAGTACCATCCGGATTATCAATGTTAAAAACAGCTCCTTTTCCGATATAATACATTTCTATTTTTAATGCCCCGTTATCAGATATTGGTTTTTGAACATAAGCACCAAATATTAATCCCGGTTTTTTATAGCGGGATTGACTATCTCCGTCAATCTGACTTCCGCATACGCCGAATATAATTCCGCCGGTAAAATCTTGTGCATAAGACTTCAATAAAAAAAATGTAATCAGAAGTATTAAAATAAGTTTTTGCATTTCTCTTTATTTTTCAATTAAATCAAGTATTACAACCGACGCACAAAACATACCAAAAATACCCGGCATATATGAAACTGTTCCCGAGTTTGATTTTTTATTCGGGCTTTTTCAAGAACAGTTGCTTCGGGCTTTGCTTTTTCGGAAGAAAAAACAGCCTTAAAGCCGGTTCTGATGTCGGATTTGTGAAGACGTTTTCGCAATTTTCGGGCAAGTGCACAGTTAAATGTTTTTTCTATATCTGCAATTTGAATTTTTTGAGGGTCTGTTTTGCCTCCGGCACCCATCGAAGAAACAATCGGATTTTTTTGCTCTAAGCACGTTTTTATTAAATGGGTTTTCGGTGTCAGTGTGTCAATTGCATCTATTACATAATCCGGGTGTTCAGAAATTAATATTTCTTTAATGTTGTCTTCGGAAATAAAAATATTGTGTGTGTTGATTATAATTTCTGAATTAATTTCTTTCAACCGATTACACAAAACATCTGTTTTATTTTTTCCTACGGTTGAATTTAATGCAATAATTTGACGGTTAAAGTTGCTTTCCAGAACCACATCTGCATCAATCAGAGTAAGATTTCCGATTCCTGCTCGGCACAGCTGCTCTGCGGCATATCCTCCCACGCCGCCTAATCCGACAATGAGAACATGAGAACTTTTAAGTTTTGAAAACTTTTCTTCTCCGAACAATAATATTGTTCTTGCATTTTTTCCTTTATTCATATTAATTGTCAAATATTGAAACAATTGTTAAAATTAGAAAAAATAGTTTTTTGAATTTCTTCAACGTCTGTTTTTTGAATTTCTGCGGCTTTTTTGTAAATTTCTTCAATTGTAACTTCGGAATCGTCTGTTTCTAAAAATATATGTTTTAACGAAATTGATTTAAAAATCCTTTGCACTTTTGATTTCCGGTTAAACAACTCATGACCGAAAGATAAATAACAACCGTGTTTAATTAATTCGTCTGCAATTGTTTTGTTTCCAGAATACCTGTGAATTATTATCGGAATATTTAACTTTTCTTTTTTTAGAATTTCAAGCAACTCCGAAAATGCTTTGACACAATGAATTATAACCGGCTTACTTTGCTCTTTTGCTATTATTATTTGTTTTAAAAAAACATCTTTTTGCAAATCAAAATTATCTCGCAACCTGTCTAATCCGATTTCTCCGATTGCTTGAATATTTTTTTTCATTGCAACTGTCTCAACTATTCTTATCTGCTTTTTTATATCTCCTTTTTTAACTTCCCACGGATGAATACCTATTGAATATAAAAGTCCTTCTTTTATTTGTTCTGCATCTTCGGGAAACAAATTATGAATTGAATATTTGTTCTCTGAAATTATGTGTGTATGGATATTAATAAAATGCCCCAAAAATAATTACTTTTTAATTTTCGCAACACCGTTCATAATTCTTTTTAAGGTTTCCTTTTTTCCGATAGTTGAAATTATATCAAATAAATGAGGACCTCCGCCGGTTCCGGTTAAAATAAGTCTTAATGGGTTTAAAACATTTCCGAAGCTTAGTTCTTGCTCTGTTATATATGCTTTGATAATTTCTTCTGTATGTTCTGTTGTAAACCTGTCGTATCTTATTGCATCAAGAATGTCGTGAATTTGCAACAGAATTTCTGTAGTGTCTTCTTTCCATCGTTTTTTTGCCAATTTTTGGTTGTATTCGGTCGGTGTTACAAAGAAAAACTCTGCTTGATTCCAAAAGTCGGTCAACAATACCATCCGGTCTTTAACAAATCCGATTACTTTTTCAAGATAAAGGTTATCTGTTTTTATTCCTTTTTCTTTTAATATCGGACAGAAAATTTTAGTTAATTCTTCTGAAGATGCCTCTTTAATGTATTGTTGGTTAAACCATTTTGCTTTTTCCGGTGAAAACTTAGCTCCGCCTTTTTGTACTTTTGTTATGTCAAATTTTTCGACTAATTCTTCAAGATTATATATTTCCTCTTCTTCTCCGGGGTTCCACCCTAATAATGCAATCATATTAATAAATGCTTCCGGAAGGTAGCCGCCTTCTTTATATCCTGCAGAAACTTCTCCTGTTGCAGGGTCTTTCCATTCCAAAGGAAATACCGGAAACCCGAGTTTATCTCCGTCTCTTTTGCTAAGTTTTCCTTTTCCGCTTGGCTTCAATAATAATGGCAAATGAGCAAATTGCGGCATTTCGTTTTCCCAACCGAAGCTTCTGTATAATAAAACATGTAAAGGTAAAGAAGGTAACCACTCTTCTCCTCTTATAACATGAGTAATTTCCATTAATCGATCATCAACAATATTTGCCAAATGGTAAGTCGGTAAACCGTCAGATTTAAACAAAACTTTATCGTCTAATTGAGATGTATTCACTTTTACGTCTCCGCGAATAATATCTTTAACAATTAAATCTTCATTTTCAGGAATATTAAAACGTATGACATAAGGTTCTCCTGCATCCAATTTTGCTTTTAGCTCTTCTTCCGAAAGAGTAAATGAATTTTTCATTTCACCTCTGGTTTGAGAATTGTATTGTCTTACGGAAGAACCGGATGCTTCTAGTCGTTTTCTCATTTCATCCAATTCTTCGGGCGTGTCAAAAGCATAATATGCACTTCCGTTGTCGATAAGAATTTGTATGTGCTTTTTGTAAATTTCACGTCTTTCCGATTGCTTATACGGACCGAAATCACCACCTTCTTTAATGCCTTCATCAACTTTTATTCCGCACCATTCCAAAGATTTCATGATGTAATCTTCTGCACCTTCAACGTATCTGGTTTGATCGGTATCTTCTATTCGCAAAAGAAAAGCACCCTTATGTTTTTTGGCAAATAAATAGTTGAAAAGGGCAGTTCTTACGCCTCCCATATGTAGCGGTCCTGTCGGACTCGGTGCAAATCTTACTCTTACTTTCTGCATAATTTACGTTTTATAGATTAATGCAAAAGTAAAGCAATGAATGATAACTAAAAAAAGTTTTGTATTTTTATTAAATAAATTTGAAATCGTTATGGAGAGAAAACTAATAATTATAATTTTATGTTTATTCTTTTATAAACAAAGTTCAGAACAATCATACTCAGTAGGTATTGATTATACGACAAAATTTATCGGAAAAACAATAGACTTTAGTTTTTCCCGACAAATGAACAAACATGCATTTTCTTCTGCTTTGTATATTATACAAGCCAAGTGAAAGAAGAATGGGTTTTTGTTTCTTATGAAACCTCTTTATTAAGTCCTGCACAATTTGAAATGCTTAAAAACAAGGCTTACGGAGAAAGTTTTATTGATAGATTCGGTTTACAATTAGAATACAAATATTTTTTCAGAGAAGACAAAATTGTTCAACTGTATTTATTTGCAGGAACTGTATTTTCTTATATCGGGTTTGCTGATAAAGCATGCCCTACTCTGGAAACAAGAGTTTTCTTGGAACTGTTTACTATAGACCTTTTCCCGGGCATCGGATTAAAAACAAAGCTTTGGGAGAATATATACTTAAATCAATCAGTTTCACCGGGAATTCTGTATATCAATTTTCATCCATTTAACAGCTTTTCATTAAACCCAATGTACAAAATTGGTTTAGCATATCGCTTTTAAATCAATAGAGAAAAAGCCGCTTTTTTGTCATGAGAAAGTTGCTTTTTTAAAGCTTTTTTGTCTTTAAACTTTCTTTCTTTCCGAATATAGTTAACAAGCTGAACTTCAATTGTACTTCCGTAGAGATTTTCGTTAAAATCAAAAATATGAACTTCCGTGCCGGTTTCAGGCTTTGAACTTACGGTAGGTTTTGAGCCTATGTTTGACATTCCCTTATATTCAACATTATCAACAATTACTTTAACGGCATAAACCCCTGTTTTCGGAATTAATTTGTCTTGTTCCGTTTGAATATTAGCCGTGGGAAAACCAAGTGTTCGACCTATTTTATTGCCAGAAATTACTTCTCCGGAAAGAAAATAATTATATCCTAAATATGAATTTGCTGTTAAGGTGTCTCCAGATAAAAGAGCATTCCTAATTTTTGTTGAGCTTATCTTTTGGTTGTTTTGAAGCAGAGCCTCAACTTTAACAACATCAGTCCCGAATTGATTTGCACAATTTCGTAGTATTTCAAGGTTTCCTTGTCTGTCTTTTCCGAAATGATGGTCGTGTCCGACAATTAATTGTTTAATTTTAAGTTTATTATACAAGATTTTCTCAATAAAGTCACAAGAGCTTAATGCTGCAAATTCTTTTGTAAACGGATAAATAATCAAATGTTTAAGACCGGCATTTTCTAATAATTTAATTTTTTCTTCAAGAGTATTTAATAGCCCAAAACCATTCCTGTCAGGAAATAACACTTTTCTCGGGTGCGGATGCAGGGTTAAAATAACCGATTCACCTTGAATTTGTTTTGCTCCCATTATCAATTTCTCAATTATTTTTTTGTGCCCGAGATGAACACCGTCAAAGGTTCCGACGGTTAAAACCGGATTCTTAACATTGAATTCTTTTATAGAGCGATATACTTTCAAGTTTGTTTATTTATAAAAAAAGAACAAATTTAAAATAAACTTGTTCTTTTTTTAATATTTGTGGTACAAAAATCGAAACGGTCTTACCACCGAACAGTATTAATATAATTATCAAGTTCTTCTATTGATGACGAAAAGTCAAAAATATCATTAATAATAAAGTAGTTTTCAACATCAAAGGTGTGTGTGTATGCAAACTTCGCAAATTCAAGTTTATCTTCTTCAAAGTCGAAGAGGCTTGTAACCTCCCTTACCTGTTGTGCAGTTAAACAGTTTGAATTTACAATTTGTTTTGCAATGGTTTGCTTGTCGGAACTGAAATCGGCATTTGAGATTGTTTGTTTTGCTTTTTGAAAGTTTTGAGGATTCATGGGCCAAGGACAACCTACTCTACCATTATACCCGGGCATCTGATAGTAATCATCATTAACATTGTCTTCAATAACATAATGAGTTTCGCTTTCAACAACTGTTTCGTCATAATGAACGCTTCCTCCGTTAATGTCAATGTTGGCATTAATACTGACGGAACCGTCGTTAGCATTCATATTATAATTAATCCCGGACCCGTTAACATTAACATCTATGTTTACTCCTCCCGGGTTTACATTATTGTGAACTATAACCTCTTCGGTAACTATATTCGCATTATTATCATGAACGACAATGTTTTCGACAACCGCCTCTTCATAAGGAATCGGGGCTTCAGAATAATACCGAAGAATATTTACTCCTTTTTTATTTTTTTTAATGACGTAGGTAATTTCTATTCCGGGCTTAGTAAAAACATTTTTTTCTATAACAGGAATTGTTTTGTCTTCAAAAATGATTCTTACTTTATAGTTTGTTGCTGTAAGCCCCGTAACCCTTACGTTTGTTTGTGGGTTTTGATTTTCTTGAATCCCGTTCATAATCAAATTGAACGGGTATCCGTCTTCGGAGAAAAACACGAAGTTTGACATTGGTTGTGCAAATAAATATGTTGCCGCCAGTACCATTGTTAAGGATAAAAATAATTTCTTCATACGTTTGTTTTTAATTGTAAATAGTTAAGAATAACAAATCAAATATGTTGCCGTTTTTTATGATTCGGGGATAAGTTTAGAAAAAGTCCATTCCCAAAATTGTAATGTCGTCAAAAAGAGCAGGATTGCCTTTTTCAAGGTTTAGAACTTTTTGTAAACAAATGAAATTTTCATCTACATTATAATCATTTTTCATACATTTTTCAAGTTCAACAAGACCGATTTCTTCCTTTAGGTCATTTTCTAATTCTGTTAACCCATCGGTAAAACAAATAAGTTTTGAAGAGTTCGGAATTTTTCTATAGCCCTCGTTAATAAACGGAATTTCATCTAACATTCCGATACCGGGACAGCCTTCTTTGAGTTCTTCCAGTTTTTTAAGCTTTTTATCATATAAAAGCGGAGGATTATGTCCGGCATTAATATACCTAAGTTCTCGACTTTGTATGTTATATGTTCCGGCAAAAAAAGTAATGAATTTTTCACCTTGTGCACTTTCTATTACTCTTTCATTAAGTAGCCTCACAAGCTGGGGCAAGGTTGTTTTTGTGTCTAAATATGCCTTTAAGCTTGCTTGAAAATTTGACATCAGAAGTGCTGCTGAAATTCCCTTTCCCGATACGTCTGCAACGCAGAAAAAATATTCATTCTCCGAAAATTTTTCAAAATCGTAATAATCTCCGCCTACTTCAAAATGAGGTAAATAAAAAGAATCAACAGAAATATCTTTGTTTTTCGGGAACAGGCTTGTGTCAGGAACTAACATATTTTGCATTCTTGATGCCAGTTCCATTTCTTTTTTAATTTTGGCTTGCAGGAGATTTTCTTCGTAAAGTCGTTTATTTTCAATTGCGACAAAAATTACATTTGTGAGGGTTTGTATAAAATGTAAATGCTTAATCGTCGGACTGACGCCTTCCTTTTCTTCTTCAACATCTCCGATTAAAACATAAGCAATGGGTTGAGTATCATGAAACACGGGAATAATAAAATCGTATGATAAAAGTTTTTTATTCTCTGTTGACGGTGTTGTTGTTATATCTTCATGTTCCAATAAATCCTCTTCAACAATTATACTTGAAAACTCTTCTTTTTTTGCTCCGGATTCTAACACAATTTTCCACTTTTGACTAAAAGCAAAAACTGCAACTTTTCCGATGTTCAATTCGTGCAACAAAATATGCTCGTAGGTTGCTAAAATGTCTTTTACGGGAAGGTTATCATTAATCGCATTTGTGATTTCAAGGAGTGATGCCAGCTTAAAATTACAAAATTTCAGACGTTTTAAAGAAGATTTTGAAGCCATCGGTTATGTTTTTATACGTTCGGAATATTCTCTTGTTCTGGTATCAATTTTTAAAACATCGCCAATGTTAACAAAGAGCGGCACTTTAATTTCTGCTCCGGTTTCAAGCTTTGCAGGTTTAGTTGCATTTGAAGATGCTGTATTTCCTTTATATCCGGGTTCTGTATATTCAACATTAAGTTCTACAAAATCAGGCAAGTCACAAGATAAAACGAGGTTGTTTTCTGTTCTGAACAATATTTCTACATCTTGTCCTTCTTTCATTAAATCGCTGTTATCAACTGCTTGTTCTTGTAGTGTTATTTGTTCATAAGTTTTTTGGTGCATAAACACATAGCCCATATCATCTTTATAAAGAAATTGATAGGGGTGTCTTTCAACTCTGACTTCCGTAACTTTTACCCCGGAAGTAAATGTGTTCTCTAAAACTTTTCCTGTATCCAAGTTTTTGAGTTTTGTTCGAACAAAGGCAGGTCCTTTGCCCGGTTTTACGTGTTGAAAGTATACAATTTTATAAAGTCCGTTTTTAAATTCAATGGTTAGTCCGTTTCTGAAGTCTGCTGTTGTTGCCATATTAATAATAATTATTAAACATTATTTTTGCAAATTTAGTCAATTTTAAAAAGTATTCATTATTTTTGGGTACAATTCTTTAACAAAATATTTTAAACTATGCAAAAATTATCTGTTTTTATTTTATTTTTTCTTGTTTTTTCTTCTTGTAGAGAAGATGTTCCCCAAAAAAAACAAAGCGGTTTTGACACCTTTAATGAATTGCACGAAAATGATAAGGGTGTAATTACAATCGGTATGCCTGTGTTTCTTTTTAAAATGTTTGTAAATACAGATAATAAGGAGGTTGAAAGTGCATTTGGCAAGATTAAGGGCATAGACTTTTTTATTAAAGAAGGAGCAAGTGATGAACTTACAAAAGACCTATATACACATCTTTCAAGTAAAACATACACAACATTCTTGACGCTTAATAATGAAAATACAAAAGTCAAATTTTTATTAAAAGAGAACGGAGAAAAACTTGATGAGGTTGTTATTGTTATTCATGAACAAATAAAAAATGATTGTGTTATTTTAAGAATTGACGGGACTTTTGACATAAAAAATATTGAGGCCTTAGCAGACAAAATTGATATTTCGGAAATTGCAAAATACCGGTAAAAACAGTAAAACAGCATTTTAATTTCTATGCTTGAAGGATTCGGATTAATTCGTTTTTTCTTTCAGCTTTTTATTTTCTCTTTCCAAGGCTTTAACTTGTTTTGTAATATCCTTAATTTCACTAATATACCGGATTATTTCTTGTTCTTGCTCCTCAACCAACTTTTCCTGATCTTTTGAACGTTGCAACAATGCGGATGTTTGCATATTTATTCTTGCATTAGTCATTGAAGATGCGATTGATTCGGCAACCTTTTCAACCATTTCAATTTCGTATTGCTCAATTTCATTAAATGATGCAAGCTCTATGATTCCCAAAACATTTTCTTCTATTTTTAGGGGTACTATTAAAATTGAACGCGGATTTGCACTTCCGGTTCCCGATTCAATTTCAACATATTCATCCGGAACTTCTGTCATATAAACAGTATATTTTTCAAGAGCAACTGCCCCGATAAGACCTTCTCCGGGTTTTATTTCTTTTGATAAGAATTTTTTCCTGTTGTATGCGTATGCACCCAAAAGTTCATAGTGGACATTCTCTTTATCTTCTTCATTAAGAAAAAACAAGCCTCCTTGGTTTGCATTTAAAAACTTTACCAATGCCGAAATAATAACATCTGCCAGTTCTTTAATACTTCCGGATTGCTGCCTCATTATTTCATTAAATTTTGTCAGCCCTTCGTTTGTTCTGTTTCTTTGTGCATCTTCTTTTTTTCTTTTCTCATCTTCTTCCTGTGCTGTTTGCAGATTTTCTCTTAATGTTAACAAAGATGTTCCCAGCACATCATTATTTCCTAACAAATCAAATTTTGTGTCAAAGTTTGCTCTTCCTATTTCTGAAGAGAAGTCAACAATTCGTCTAAGCCCTTCAACCAACTTGTTAATTGTTTTTCCTATTCTGTTTATATCCGTCCCGGCATTAAGTTCAATGTTTTCCGGAAGTTCTCCTTCCGTTAAAACATCTAAGTGTCCTTGAATTTTTTTTATGGGGTCGGGTATCTTTTTCAAAAGAAAAACAAGGGTAAGTATTAAAACCAAAATTACTAAAATGAAAAATGTAAATGCTGTATTTTGAGCCTTGTTATACCTTTCATCAACTTTTTTATTATATTCAGAATAATAGTTTCCGTTGGTTTTTTGTGCTTCTTCAAGTTTTGTTAATATAATATTATATGTTTTTTGTAGTTGCTTGTATAAGTCTGTTTTTTCTGTTTCTGTTTTTTTTATTAAGTCTTTTTTGGAAAGCTTGCTGTTTGAGTTAATTGTTTCAATAAAATAGCTGTCAATATTTATAAGGTTTTCTTTTTTTTTCGAAATCTTTTTATAGTTCGTTAAATAGCTTCCGTTAAACAGATAATCTGCATTATTAACATATTTATCCGTTAATATTAGTGCCTCTGCATTTTCTTTTTTTATATTATTTTTCAGGTTTCTCAGGATATTTTTGAAATTATCTTTTTCTGTCAGCTTGTTTTCTTTATGTTCAAATAATAAGCTTTGAAGTTCTGTTTCCGACTTTGTAGATACTATCCTTTGCAATGCTGAAATATCAGACTTTAGAACAATAGTGTTTTCTTTTAGTAAAGCATCTGTTTCTGACAGCACTTTTAGTGTGCTTTTTTGTTCTTTTAAACTATTTAAAACCAATAATTCTCTTATTCCCGAAATAAATACAATCAGCGAGATTAAACAAAAACTGATAAGAAGGGTGCTTTGTATGCTCAATTTTTTCATCTGTACCTTTTTTAGCAGATGTATAAAATAAGTTTTTGACTTTTTAAACGGTTAAATTTATGAAATAAAAATCAGTTTTCGATAAAACATTTATAATATTTCACTTTTAGCAATACCGTATAATAGTAAATTTTTTGTTTTTCAAATAAAAAAGGTCTTTTCTTCCTATTTTATAATTTCTTCGTGTACAACAAATTTTTTTCTGAATAATATTATTATTACAACCCCTACAGTAACTGCAGAATCTGCAAAATTAAAGATATACGGAAAAAAGCTTATGTTACTCTCCGGAGGCCAGGGCCACCAAGACCATTCGGGAAACCATGTCGGAGCTGTTCCGTTGAACATCGGGAAATAGAACATATCAACAACAGAGCCGTACAAAAAGCCGGCATAACCTCCGCCCTCCGGGAATAATGTTGCAACAGCATCTTTTGAGCTGCTGAATATTAGTCCGTAAAAAGCACTGTCAATCATGTTTCCGATTGCTCCGGTTAAAATTAATGCAACACCGAATCTTGCAACTTTCGGTAATTTTTGTTTAGATATTTTGTACAAATACCAAATTAAAGCAGTAATTGCAAGCAGCCGAAACAAGCTTAAAACTAGTTTTCCGGTATCGCCGCCAATTAACATTCCGAAAGCGGCTCCTTTATTTTCGGTAAAATGGATTCTTGCCCACTCTCCTCCTTGTATTCCGAAAACAACCTCAAGTATAGAATCATTCTCTCCAAGGTTATAATTGAGTTTTATCCAAACTTTAATTGTTTGGTCGATTACAAGTAATATAAAAACCAGTAATAATGACTTTTTAAATAGCGACATAAATATTATTGGTTTTTCTTTGCTTCTATACACAATGTTGCATGCGGAACCGCTTTAAGCCTTTCTTTTGCAATAAGTTTTCCTGTTTCTCTACAAATACCGTATGTTTTGTTTTCAATACGAACTAAGGCAGCTTCAAGATGCGAAATAAACTTTAGTTGCCTTTGTGCAAGTCTTCCTGTTTGTTCTCGAGAAAGGGTGTTTGCCCCTTCTTCCAATACTTTAAAAGTTGGAGATGTGTCTTGAATATCATTTGAGTCTTCATGTGAAAGGGTGCTTTTTAAAAGTTGATAGTCTTTTTGTGCTCTTTCTAATTTTTCTTCAATGATTTTTTTAAACACTTGAAGCTCTTCGTCTGAGTAGCGGTTTTTTTCCGGATTATTCGTTTCTGACATTGTTCTTTGTTTTTTGTTTATATCTTTTTGGTTATCTTTATTTCTGTTTTTACGTTTTCTTCGATTTCTAAATCATTAAAATCATTTGTTTCGACTGAAGCAACAATCTTTATTTTTTCTGCTAAAACTTGTGATTTTATATATTCTTCATGCTTTAATACTGCACTATCAATTAGATTATTGCTTAAAATTTCAATAATAATATTATCGGTTACTTCAAAACCGGAGTCTTTTCTGATATTTTGTACTTTGTTGACAATTTCTCTTGCAATTCCTTCGCTTTTTAACTCATCCGTTATTGTTGTGTCCAAAGCAACTGTCAAATTTCCTTTGTTTACGGCTAATAAACCCGGAATATCCTCTGTTGTAATTTGTACTTCATTAATTAAGATTTCTATTGTTTCTCCCTCAACAACAACATGACAGCACCCTTTTTGTTCAAACTTATTAATGTTTTCTTGTGAAAATCCGGATAATTTTTGAGCAATATTTTTGACCAATTTACCATATTTTTTTCCCATTACACGAAAATCCGGCTTTAAGTTTTTAACAATTATTCCGCTGCTGTCTTTTAAATATTCAATTTCTTTAACATTAATTTCCGAAAGAATGATGTCTTCAACAGCCTCAACTTTTGTTTGAAAATCATTATTTAAAACAGGAATCATTATTTTTTGAAGAGGTTGGCGAACCTTAATCTTGCTTTTTCTTCTTAAGCTTAAAGACATAGATGAAATTTGCTGTGCTAATTCCATTCGTTCTTCTAAGCCTTTATCAACGATTTTATCTTGGAATACGGGAAATGAAGAAAGGTGAACCGAACCGGATTCTCTTCCTGTTACGCTGTTTAGTCCTGAAAATAAATGATCAGAATAAAACGGTGCAATCGGAGACATTAGTTTTGCAACAGTTTCCAGACACGTATAGAGAGTTTGATACGCAGATGTTTTGTCTGCATTATAATCTTGCCCCCAAAAACGTTTTCTGTTTAATCTGACATACCAATTGCTTAAGTTATCGATAACAAAGTTTTGTATTAATCTTCCGGCTGTTGTCGGTTCGTAATTGTTAAAAGCGGTTTCAACCTCTTTTATTAAAGTATTAAGTAAAGATAAGACCCACTTATCTATTTCCGGTCTTTTTTCATTAGAAATCTCTTTTTCTTTATATGAAAACCCGTCAAGATTTGCATATAAGCTGAAAAAAGAATAGGTATTGTATAATGTTCCGAAAAACTTTCTTTTAACCTCATCAACACCTCCTAAATCAAACTTTAAATTATCCCACGGTCTTGCATTTGTCAGCATATACCAACGAACAGGGTCTGAACCGTGCTTTTCGATTGTTTCAAACGGGTCGATAACATTCCCGAGTCGTTTTGACATTTTAACACCATTCTTATCTTGCAATAATCCGGTTGCAATAATATTCTTAAATGCCACAGAATCAAATAACATTGTTGAAATAGCATGCAATGTAAAAAACCAACCTCTTGTTTGGTCAACTCCTTCTGCGATATAATCGGCAGGAAATACTTTTCTGAATTCTTCTTTATTTTCAAACGGATAATGGTGTTGGGCATAAGGCATTGCACCCGAATCAAACCAAACATCAATCAGGTCTGTTTCTCGGAACATTTTTTTTCCGGATGCAGAAACCAAAATAACATCGTCAACTGTCGGTCGGTGTATGTCAAATTTCAAATAATTTTCTTTTGAAAAATCTCCGGGAATAAACTCTTTTAACGGATTTTCTTTCATAAATCCGGCAAGAACGGCTTTTTCTGCCTCTTTTTTTAATTCTTCAAGAGAGCCTATGCATATTTCTTCCTTTTTATCTTCTGTTCTCCAAATAGGAAGGGGGGTTCCCCAATATCTGGATCTTGATAAATTCCAGTCAATAAGGTTTTCAAGCCATTGACCGAAACGACCCTCTCCTGTTGCCGGCGGTTGCCAGTTTATTGTTTTATTAAGTTCAATCATTTTATCTTTCGCTGCTGTTGATTTAATAAACCATGAGTCCAGCGGATAATAAAGTATCGGTTTATCTGTTCTCCAACAATGCGGATAAGAATGTTCGTATTTAGCACTTTTAAAAAGCTTGTTTTCTTGTTTTAGCTTCACTAAAATATCCACATCAACGCTCGGCGTATCTTCCGGAATTGACGAATCATAAGAGTTTTTTACGGGTCTTCCGCTGAATTCGCCTACTTCGTCAACAAACTCTCCTTTTTTATTTACTAATGTTAAAGATCCTATTCCGTTTTTCTTGGCTACAAAGTAGTCATCAGAACCAAAACTCGGAGCAATATGAACTATTCCTGTTCCTTCCGATGTTGTTACGAAGTCTCCGTTTAACACTTTAAACGCATCACCATCAACAGGTTGTTTGTAGGGTAACAATTGTTCGTATGAAATTCCGGCTAGTTCTTTGCCTTTAATTTCATCTAAAGTTTTAAACGGTATGTTTTTATCTCCCTTTTTATAATCTTCTAATTTTAAATTATCATTTTTTTCAGGAAACAGGCTTCTGTATAAATCTTTTGCAATTATTACCGTTATGGGAATTCCTGTATATGGGTTAAATGTTCTGATTTTTAAATATATTATTTTTGCTCCGGTTGCTAATGCCGTATTAGAAAGCAATGTCCAAGGTGTTGTAGTCCACGCTAAAAAGAATAACTCTGTGTCAATATTTTTAAATAAAAAATCTGATTTTTCATTTCTTATTGTTTTAAATTGTGCAATCCCCGTGCTGTCTTTTACGTCTTTATAGCATCCCGGCATGTTTAACTCATGGGAACTTAACCCTGTTCCTGCTGCCGGAGAATAAGGTTGAATTGTATATCCTTTATATAACAGACCTTTATTATATAATTGTTTCAACAGCCACCAGACAGATTCGATATATTTATTGTCATAAGTTATATACGGATTTTCCATATCAACCCAATAGCCCATCTTTTTTGTAATATCTTCCCACTGTTGGGTGTATTTCATAACCTCTTTACGGCAAGTATCATTATATTCCTTTATGGAAATTTTGGAACCTATATCATCTTTTGTTATCCCTAACTTTTTTTCTACAGCAAGCTCAACAGGAAGTCCGTGCGTATCCCAACCTGCCTTTCGTTTAACTTGGTAGCCTTGTAATGTTTTATATCGACAAAACGTGTCTTTTAATGTTCTGGAAATAACATGGTGTATTCCGGGCATTCCGTTAGCAGAAGGCGGTCCTTCATAAAAAATAAATTCTTTTTTACCTTCTCCGAAAGATATACTTTTTTCAAATGTTTTGTCATCTTCCCATTTTTTCAGAATATCTTTATTTATTTGAGATAAATCCAAGCTTTTATATTCCGGAAACTTCTTACTCATAATATGCTTTTTTAGAATTTTGCAAAGATAATTTTATTTTTAAAAAAATAACCGAGAGCAATAAAAAAAGCCAGGGCAAACTCATACTTTTTTAATTGAAAACACTTTCAAAAATTGTCTTTTTTCTTATTAATTATTTGCATATTAGCCTGTTAACCAAACAGTTAAAAGGTATGAAAAAAGACAATAAACTAGTGGGCATTTTTGGCAGTACAGACGACCCCGGAAGCCATGTAAACCAACTTCACAAACTAAATGGCACCCTCCTAATTGGCATGGTCTCAGTTGTTTGCGGGGCTGAAACACAGAAGCAAATGGTAGGGTTTGCGAATTCAAAAGTGGGTTTTTTAAAAGAATTCCTAGAATTACCTAATGGAATTCTGTCAGAAGACACAATCAACAGATTATTTTCTTCAATTGACAGTTCTCAATTTGAAAGTTGTTTTATAGATTGGGTTAATTCAATATCAAATATATCAAAGGGACAAGTTATTGCAATTGACGGAAAA
>JAKISF010000030.1 GCA_021648725.1 Bacteroidales bacterium
AGCCTGTTATAACCTAAGACGGACACCTGCACTGGCTAGAGCTAGGAACTGATACCAAAAGAACAAAAAAGAGAGAGATTGCGATACAAATCAGTAAAAAATAGAAAAATAGTCTAAAAAATCACTTGAAAATTGAAAGTGAATTTTTAAAATGCTAGAATATCAAAATCAAGAAGAATCAGCTGGCTTGTTCAGAGGGTTCAGTTATTTGTTAAAGAATTTTTGATATAATATTTTTTGTTAAAGTTACTTAAAGGTTAGTGATGAAGAAATATGAGCAGATAACAACTTATCTGCAGCATTTTTTAGATAACGAAGTTCGTAAAACAGGGATTAGCTCAGTAGTTTTGGGGCTTAGTGGCGGAATTGACTCTGCTGTTGTGGCTGTACTGGCTCAAAGAGTTTTTAAAGATAATCTTTTATGTGTAAAGATGCCATCACAATACTCTTCGCAGAGTTCAGTTGATGATGCAGATGAACTTTGTAAAGATTTTTCAATAAACGTAATTACTTCCTCAATAAAACCAATATTGAAAATATATGAAGAATTGAATCCAAACATGAATAATCTTAGAAAAGGAAATCTTTCTTCAAGACTTAGAATGACTACTCTTTTTGATATCTCTGCTAGAGAGAGTGCTTTGGTGCTTGGAACTAGTAATAAGAGCGAATTAATGTTAGGTTATGGAACTCTTTATGGAGACCTCTCAAGTGCGATAAACCCGATAGGTGATTTATATAAGAGTGAAGTATATGAGTTGGCGGAGTACTTGGGTGTGTCAAAAAGTATTATTAAAAAGCCACCTTCCGCAGATTTGTGGGATGGTCAGAGTGATGAGGCTGATTTGGGGTATACTTATGCCCAAATTGATAAAGTACTGAAGTTTTATGTAGAAGACAGATTAAGCAAAGAAGATATTATTAAACAGGGATGTGACAGGGACATGCTCGATATGATTATTGGGCGAATATTTGCGAATCAGTTTAAGAGAAAGATGCCGGTAATTGCAAAATTGACATCTAGAACTATAAATCATGATTTTAATTATCCAAGAGATATAACTTTATAAAGGGTGAAGTATGAAAGTTCCATTTAGTAGGTATGAAAGCAGCAGGCAAGCGCATTCAAATGTAAGTGATGTTTTAGATGGCGAAAAGTTAGACCAGGTTGCAGAGTTGGAGAGTGACTTTGTCTCTTATATTGGTGCGAAGTATGCACTAGCAACTTCACACGGCACTTCTGCACTTCATTTAGCAATGTTAGCTCTTGATTTAAAGCGTGGTGATAAGATAGTTTGTTCTGTCAACACTCATCCAAATGTACCGGAAGTTGTTCGTCATTTTGATGCAGAGCCGGTTTTCATAGATATAGATGCTGATACTTATAATATTAATCTTGATAAACTTGAAGCATATTTAGAAGAAAATGTATCTAAAAAATTAAAAGCTGTTATAGTTACTCATATAGCTGGTCAATGTACGGATTTAGATAGACTTTACGAGATGGCTAAAACATATGAAGTAAAAATTGTTGAAGATGCAAGTGAAGCTTTAGGTGCTACATATAACGGTAAAAAGATAGGCACAACAGGTGCAGATATAACTTGTTTTGATTTTTCAGCCCATCTAAAAAAAGATGTTTGCAATGGTGGCATGCTTGTGTCAGATAATGAAGAGATTATTGAAAGAGCTAAACTTTTAAGTTCACATGCTATGAAAAAAGATGAGGATTCATTGGAATACATTTATGATATTGTAGATATCGGGTTTGATTACTCTATGAGTCAGCTAGATGCTGCATATATTAGAGCACAAATACAAGAGCAAGATAAAAATCTACAAAGAGTTAAAGAGATTGCCGGCATGTACAGCGAAGCTCTAAAAACGGTTGATCATATAACTATACCAAAAGCAATTAGTAGTGAACATCCATTTTCTCTTTATATAATTAAAGTAGATAAAAATAGAGACTCTTTTGCTCTTGAACTGAAAAAAGAGGGTGTTGAGGTCGGACTTCACTATATCCCACTACACTTTTTATCGTATTATAAGACAAAATATTCACTAAAAATAAATAATTTTCCTACCGCATTAACAATTTATCAGCAGGTTATGTCTCTACCAATTTATGCTAGTATGAGCGATCAAGAAGTTAAATTTGTTATAGATAAAATTAAAAGTGTTTCTTCAACAAGAGTTTAAAAGCAAAGTTATTGAAAAAAAATCTAGTTTTTTGGGTTGAAGGGTATTTCTACAGCCCAAGTTTTGTTCAAAAACTGCTCTCTATTTTACTTCTCCCTCTTAGTTGGATTTACTGTTTACTTATGTATCTTAGATTTAAGAGCAAAACTGCCCAAAACTTTGATGTAGATATTGTAAGTGTTGGAAATCTAAGTGTAGGCGGAAGTGGAAAAACACCGCTTGTTACAGCGCTGGCATCAAAATATGATGATGTTGCAATTGTTCTTCGTGGATATGGACGAGAGAGTAGTGGTTTGCATGTCGTGAGTAATGAAGGCGAGATTTTAAAAGATGTAAACATTAGTGGTGATGAAGCTATGATCTATGCTCAGAAGCTTCCAAAGGCAATTGTTATTGTAAGTGAAGATAGAAAAGATGGAATTTTAAAAGCTAAAGAGCTTGGTGCAAAAATTATTTTTTTAGACGATGCCTACTCAAAGCACGATATAAAAAAACTTGACTTGCTTATAGAAGTAAATTCAAGTAATACTTCCTGCTTGCCAGCCGGACCGTTTAGAGAGAGATTATGGGCTTCAAAAGAGGCTGTTACAGTAAAAGATGGAAAAGATTTCAAAAGAGTGGTTGAACTTAAAAATAAAAGTGATAAAATGTCACTTGTAACTGCCATTGCAAGACCAAATCGTTTGAATAGTTTTATACCACATGTGGTTAGTAAAAACTACTTTGAAGATCATCACTCATTTACAAAAAATGAGATAGAGGAGATACTTCAAAGAGATGGCTCAGATTCAGTTTTAGTAACTTATAAAGATTTTGTAAAACTAGAGTCTTTCGAACTTCCCCTTTCACTGTTAGATTTACATGTGGAAGTTGATGAAAATATATTTAAAACAATAGATAATTATAGGAGGAATAACAGTGCAAAAAAAGATTGAAACAGTACAAACGCTACTTGAAGCTTTACCGTTTATAAAAGAGTTTAATAAAGAGATAGTAGTTATAAAATACGGTGGCTCAGCCCAAGAATCACCTCAGTTAAAAGAGAAGTTTGCTCAAGACATACTGCTTATGTACCTAGTTGGGATTAAACCTGTTATTATCCATGGCGGCGGCAAGAAAATCAGTGACATGTTGGATGCTCTTAATATCGAAACAAAGTTTATTGACGGTCAGCGTGTAACTTCAAAAGATATTATGAGAATTGTAGAAATGGTACTAAGCGGAGAGATAAACAAAGAGATAGTTTCACTTCTTAACTCTCACGGTGTAAAAGCAATAGGTATCAGTGGCAAAGATGCACATTTTATTACTGCAAAGCCAAAAGATTTTTCTAAGTGGGGACTGACAGGAAATATTACAAATGTTAAAGCTGAAGTCATTTCAAACCTTATAGCAGAGAAGTTTATTCCGGTAATCGCACCTATTGCTGCCGGTGAAGAGATGGGTCATCCTGGATACAATATAAATGCTGACCTTTGTGCCTCTTATGTTGCAAAAGCAATAGGCGCAAATAAGATTATATTTTTAACGGACACACCAGGTGTATTAAACAATGATAAAGAGCTTTTAGGCACTCTTACAAAAGCAGAAGTTGAAGTTCTAAAGGCTGATGGGACAATCCATGGAGGAATGGTGCCGAAAGTTGATGCTTGTCTAGAAGCCATAGAAGGCGGAGTACAAAAAGCGCACATAATCGATGGCAGATTAGAACACTCTATGCTGCTAGAACTTTTTACATCCGCTGGTATTGGTACGCAGATAGTAAAGTAATAGCTAAACGGAGCTTTGCTCTGTTGGTGTTTTAAAGCACGCTTTCCTGGCCATTTTGTAAAAAAGTTTTTGGGTTGATAACTCTTTTGGTATTTGAGTTTTATTTATAATATTTTCACCTAAAATTTTTGCCAGATAAGGGCCAAATACAAAACCTCTTGAACCAAGTGCATTTACGACATACAGATTCGGGTAGTACTCCAGTGAGTCTTCTGGAATTTTGGTTCCATTCTTTATGGAGGGGTGTTTTTTGATAGAATTTTCATAATCTATGATTTTGCCAATAACAGGGAAGTAACTCTTGCTTGTTGCTCTTGCGCCTTTATATATTTTTACAACTTCTACGTCTTCTAACCTAATTAGTTCATCCGCCTGTTTTAAAAGAGTTTTGATCTGTTCTCCATCTGTATTTATATAAAATGCACATTTATCACATGTAGTCTCACATGTCATATCTTGTGTGTCATGCCTCTGCCCAGTAGCACCTATTGATACAGTGTCATTATGTTTATTAGCTGAGACAGAGATGGATTTATGAATATTAAAAGGGATATTGGTTGTTGTTTTAACATCAATTCTAAGTCCAAATATTGGAGATATATTCATATATGGCAGTTCAACTAAAGAGTTGCTTACTCCTTGAGCTAAAATAATATTTTTTGCTTTCAATTTTCCTGCTTCATATAGGCCGTTTTTAAAGGTTAACCCCTTTATATCTTCAACAAAAAAATCACAGCCCTCAAGCAGCTTATCACAAATCATTTTAGGCTCTAAAACAGCTGCATTTTCATAAAAATATCCATCAACATCTCTAAAGTTTTTTGAAATATTATGAAGTTTTTTGGTGTCAAAATACTCATTCTTTATATGATTGTTTTGTAGTTTTTCATTATTGAAATTATCATTTGGAACCCGCAGTACACCAAATTTATCCATCGCATCAGGAATTAATTTTTGATAAAAATTTATTGAGAAATTTAGAGCAACATTTACAAAAGTGTTGTAAATATTTTTTTTACCGGGAAGAGGGGAGAGAAATGCTCCTGCTGCCCCACTTGCCCCGCCAGCAATCCCTTCTCTGTCAACGACTGCCACTGTTTTGCCATGTTGCTTTAAAAAGTAAGCACTGTTGCATCCGGCACTCCCCGCTCCAATAATTAAATAGTCATATATTTTCATTGTTGTATTATAGAAAAATAAGACTTAATGTCAGGTGTTAAGCCATCATTATTATAGTAATGATATAATCGCAAAATATTTAATAAAAAGGAATTGATAAATGAAATACAGTGCTTTATTTGAAGATGAAGATGATGTTTTCTTAGGTTCTCCAGAGAGTAAACTTATGGACATTGTATTTACTGCTAACAATGATGTTGTAAGATTTGATTTAGCTAATTTTATAAGAAAAACAGCAGCCTTGGAAATGCTTCTTAATGAACACTTAGGAGATGATTTTCATGAAAAAGTCAAAATGCTAATGCTTGAAGAGCGTGATGGCGTTGAAACTAAGATGAAAAGTTTATGTATTGAACTAATGGGTGAAATCGTTTCAAAAAGCGAATAGATAAAATTGAGAAATTTTTTACAGGTTTTTACTCTTTTACTCTTTAGTTTTAGTTCCATTTTTGCCAATGATTTTAGAGAAATCAATAAAATAACACTAAAAAAAGATGAGCAAAAGAAAATTCTTGTAAAATACAACGACAAAGAAAAACTTTTTAAATTTAGCTGGACACTGTACAAGAATGGTGGACTCGTAGTATTTAGGTCTTACGATAAAATTGTTGCTCAAAATGTACTATATTTAAGACATAAAAATCAAAGTTTTAGGCTTGAATTGAAGCCTAGAGGAGCTGATTTTTATAATGTGCCATATATATTAGTTAAATTTAAAGAATTTAATGACAAGAGAGGCGAAGCAGAGTTTGAACTTTTGTTGTCTGATAAAAATTTCCAAATAATGTTAAAAGATTTAAAAAAATGATTAAAGAGAGATAATGCAGAGAGTTGAGAAAGAGATAGCAAGACTTATTGATGAGTGTGATTATGATGAAGTAACTCGCCTTTTTGGAATGCTCTCTGGAGGAAAAAGACTTCGCGCCAAATTAATTTTAAAGATAGCAAGTGAGCATGAAGAAGCTCCTCTTCTTGCGGCTATTGTAGAGCTTATTCATGGGGCAAGTCTCTTACATGATGATGTAATCGATGAAGCAAGTCTTAGACGCGGTATTCCCTCTGTAAATGCAACAGATGGTAGTAAAACAGCTGTAATGCTTGGAGATATTCTCTACTCAAAAGCCTTTACTGAACTGGTTTCTTTTGATAAGAAAATCGCTAAAATAATCGCTTCTTCTGTTACTGCACTCTCTAAGGGTGAAATGATAGATGTAAAGATGGCTGATGAGTTTAACTCGGACGAAGAAAAATACCTTGACATGTTATATCTCAAAACTGCTACCTTAATAGAAGCCGCTGCTGAAGCTAGTGCTATTTTGACCGGTAAAGACTCTGTCTCACATGCTCTTTACGGAAAAAATCTTGGTCTATCTTTTCAAATTATTGATGATATTTTAGATATTACTGCTGATGCAGCGACACTTGGTAAACCTGCTATGAATGATTTTGTAGAGGGTAAGTGTACACTGCCATATATTTATCTCTATAAAGTTTTGAATGAAGAGGATAAAAAAAGGTTGGTTTCTCTGCATGGGAAATTGTTGGGCGAGCAAGAGAGTGCTTGGATCAAGCAGAAGATGCAAGAGCACAAAACTATTGAAAAGTCTTTTGAGTTAGCGCAGAAACTTTCAAATGAGGCAATGAATGCCATGAAAGATGATGTTGAGCTCATAGGTATTTTACATACAATGATAAAAAGAAGTTACTAATGCACTATTTACTTATAAGTTTTACACATAAAAATTCAACTATGGAAGTTAGAGAGAAATTGTCCTATCCGGATGATAGTCATAAAATGAAATTACTGACGCAGCTAAATAGCCATGAAGCTATTAATGAAAGCATGCTTTTGTCAACTTGTAATAGAATGGAAGTATTTTGTAGTTCCAATGATGTTACCAGTGCTACGGAATATATATTTGAGTTATTAACACAAAACTCGAATATTGACATGTGCAAACTTAAAGAAAGACCAGATGTGTTTGATGACAGTAGTGCCGTGCATCATCTTTTTAGTGTTGCATCTTCCATTGACTCTATGGTAGTTGGTGAGACTCAAATTGCCGGTCAGTTAAAAGATGCTTATAGGTTTGCATATGATAATAGTTTTTGTGGTCAAAAGATTGCGAGAGCTGTTCATCATGCTTTTAAGTGTGCAGCAAAAGTTAGAAATGCTACAGATATATCTTCTAAACCAGTCTCTATTGCCAGTGTAGCAGTTTCAAAACTAAAATCAGTCCTCAATAATGTTGAGGGTAAAAGAGCCCTAGTTATTGGTGTTGGAGAAATGTCAGAGATTACAGCTAAGCATCTTGTATCAAATGGTGCTGATGTTTATATTATAAACAGAACAAAATGTAGAGCCTCTGAACTAGCCAAGGAGTGTGGAGCAAAAGTCTTAGATATGGACCAGCTTGCAACTGCTGTAAATGAGTTTGAGATTCTTTTTACTGCAACTTCTGCCCCAAAACCAATCATTACAAATGAAATTGTCAAACCTTGTGATTTTGACAGATACTGGTTTGATATGGCACTTCCAAGGGATATAGATTCTCATGGGGATGAGCGCATAAATCTTTTCGTTATAGATGATTTAAAAACTATTGTAGATGAAAATATAGGTTTACGTGAAGATGGAGCAAGAAAAGCTCATGGTATTATTGGTAGAAGTACTGTAGAATTTTTTGAGTGGCTGGATACTTTAAATGTTGAACCGGTAATAAAAGAGATATATGAAAAAGCTTTTAAAGCGGCAAAAGAAGAGAGTGACAGAGTCATGAAAAATGGCTATATTCCAAAAGAGTATGAGGCACAGGTTCATAAGATGAGTGAACAAGTTATGAAAAGATTTTTACATGAAATGACTTCTAAGATGAGAGGTGTTTCAGAAGATGCAAAATCAGATACAGTAACAGGTGCCTTACAGTTTTTAATAAAAGATAATGATGAAATGCCAGAGAAGTATAGACGTGAACACGCTTCTGATAGTAAACGAGGATAAAAATGAGAAGAAGTAGAGCGTTTATTCCAACAACAAAAGAAGCACCGTCAGATGCAACTCTGCCTAGTCATCAATTTCTAGTAAGAGGCGGTTTTATAAACAGCCAAGGTGCTGGGCTTTATAACTTTATGCCACTTGGAAAAATTGTATTAGAAAAGATTAGATTTATCGTAAAAGAAGAGTTGGACAGGGCAGGTTGTAATGAAGTACAGCTTAGCTTTGTGACTCCTATTAGTTTATGGGAAAGAAGCGGTCGTTCTGAGACAATGGGAAAAGAGATGCTTCGTATTAAAGATAGACATGAAAATGATTTTGTACTGAGTCCTACAAATGAAGAGGCTATGGTAGAACTAGTAAAAAACAGAATAACTTCTTACAAAGATTTACCTCTAAATTTATATCAGATTAATACAAAATTTCGTGATGAAGCAAGACCTAGGTATGGACTTTTACGAGGTCGTGAGTTTTTGATGAAAGATGGATACTCTTTTCACTCTTCTAAGGAAGACATGGTCAGAGAGTTTGACTTGATGCAAGTGACGTATAAAAAGATATTCACTAGACTTGGGCTTGATTTTAGAGTGGTTGAAGCTGATAGTGGAGCTATTGGTGGAGATGGAAGTAAAGAGTTCCATGTTTTGGCAAATAGTGGTGAAGATACTCTTGTTGTGTGTGAAGCATGTGATTACGGTGCAAATATTGAAACTATCTTTGACAATGAAGAAGTTGATGCCTTAAATGAAAAATCTTACGAAGAGCTAAAAGAACAAAAAATTGATAAGCAGTGTTCTTGTGGAGCTGACCTTCACTTTAAAAAAGGGATTGAAGTTTTTTCTTGTTAAAAGAAATATTTGCTCATCGGGATATTGTTCCGATAACGCTTTTAATACGGGAACACATAAGGCAACATCGCCCATTGCCGATAATCTGATAACTAAAATCTTCATTTTTAAAGAGCAATGATGAAAACCGAAAAATTACATTAAAAAATTATTCCGAGTTTCTTAATATCGGATTAAGCTTAGGATCATTATACATTTTCATTTGCTTGTATGTTTTAATAATCGCTTTTCCCGTTTTAATATTTTTAAAAAGTTGATTTATTGCCAAAGATAAATCTTCTCGTTGTTGAAGCAAAATTTTTAATTTAAAAGAACATTTTTCTTTATGTTCCGAATCGGCATCTTCTCTTTCGGCTTCTTCACGCATATGGTAAATTTTCAAATTTAAGATAGACAATCTGTCAATTGCCCATGCAGGAGTTTCTGTAGCAATAAATGCACTCGAATTTGCTTCGACATTTTTTAATTCATTGAAATAGTAATCATCAATAAGTTCAACAAGGTCTGTTCTGTCTTGATTTGATTTATCAATTGCACGTTTAAAAATAAGAGCTTTTTCGGGCTCAATAGCCGGTTCTCTTATTATATCTTCAAGATGCCATTGAACAGTATCAATCCAATTTTTTTTATCAAGAAGAAATTCAATGCTGTCTTCTTTATATTCGGATGAATGTTTTAAAGTTATATCATTCTTGATATGATATTTTTTTATGCTTTCTTCAAAAATCTTGTTGAATAATTTGCTGTCCATTTATTGTTTTTAGTTTAGGGATGCAAATGTAAAAAAAAAAGGCAAAGGCATATATTATTTTATTTTTTGTTTCAGGAATTTAACATTTAAACTTAGAATACCGAATCGGGAATTACAAGGAATTGATGAAAATATCAAATTAATTGCTAAATGACGAATAAAAATATCTTACAGAACAAAGACCTTAATGCTTTAAGTAAAAAGTTGCAGAGCTCTTCAAAAGTGCTTTGCAACTAATTTATCTGTACTGTTTCTTTATTTATTAAATTTCAATTTTACTTTATTACCAATCATATACATAACGGGAACAAGTATTAATGTAAGGAATGTGGCAAATGTAAGTCCGAAAATAACTGTCCAAGCCATAGGTCCCCAAAAAACTGCATTATCGCCGCCGAAATATATGTTGGGTTTAAAATCGCTGAGCAAAGCTGCAAAATCAATATTTAAACCGGTTGCCATCGGCAACAAACCGAGTATAGTAGTAATTGCGGTTAATAATACCGGTCGTAATCTGGTTTGTCCGCCTTTTACTATTATGTTCACAATTTCATCAAAAGGAAGATTTGCGTCTTCTTCAAGTCCTAATTCTTTTCTTCTCAGCTGTTTTAGATAATCAATATAATCAATAAGAACAATGCCGTTGTTAACGACAATTCCGGCAAGAGAAATAATTCCTACGCCTGACATAATTATCACAAAATCCATTTTAAAGGTAGCAATTCCGCCGAACACACCTATTGTGCTGAAAATAACTGTTGCAATAATAATAAACGGTTTTATTATTGAGTTGAATTGTGTAACCATAATCAGAATAATCAAAGCAACTGCAATTAACATTGCTTTCATCATAAAATCTTCTGTTTCTTTTTGTTCTTCCTGTTCTCCGGTTAGTTCATATTTATACCCGTCTTTAAATTCAAAATTGTCGAGTATTTTTCTTAACTTATTATTAATCTCTGTTCCGTTTGCACCTTCAATTATATTTGAGTATAATGTTATAACACGCTTGTTGTCAATTCGTTTTATTGCACTGAATGAACTTGTATATTCAAATTTTGCAACCGAAGAAACCGGTACGTGAACAAATTTTCCGGTTGAGGGGTTTCTGAAGGTGATTATTTGATTTAACAAAGTTGAAATGTTATTTCGATATTCGGGAGCAAGTTGAATTTGTATCGGATATTCTTCATCACCTACTTTTAAATCGGATATTTCTTTTCCGAATAATGCAGTTCTTATTGTTGCTGCAATTTGTCCGGTTGCCATTCCGAATCTTCTAACGGCATCTCTGTCAACTGTTATCAACAATTCCGGTTTGTTGAGGTCTAAATCCGGTTTAAGTCCTTCGATTCCTGAAATTCCGGAATGATTAATTATTTGAGTAACTGTATCGGCATAAATCATTAATTGATTAAAATCTTCGCCCGAAAGTTCTATGTTTATCGGTTTTCCCGTGGGCGGTCCCATAGTATTTTTTTCAACAGAAATAGTTACTCCCGGATATTTTCCGATAAGAGAATCGCTGACAATACGCATTAGATTTGATGTATTCCTTCCCATTCTGAATTCAAAATCGACCATATTTACCGTTGTAATAGATTTGTTGGGTCGGTTATCCGTTGCTCGTTCATTTTCTCCGACAGCACCTTTTCCTATTGTGGTAACCATTGATTCTACGATTGAATCTTTAAAATAGTCTTCATTTGTAAGTATTTCTTTCAGGTCTTTTTCAATCTCTTTTGCAATACTGTCAGTTGCCGTAATATCTGAACCAATAGGGAGCTCAGATTTTACCATAAAGAATTTGGGTTCATTCAAGGGAAAAAGGTTAACTTTCGGACTTCTTAATTTCATAAAGCCGATTGTTCCGAACATCAGCAGTATTGTTCCGAGAAGAAATAATGTAGGTTTTCTCCCTTTTAAGGCATATTTTAAAAAGTTAAGGTAGAATTTCTCTAATTTAATAAGCAAAACTTCCTGAAACCAAATTGAGATTTTAAAAAAGATATAAAAGTTTAATATTGTGACGATTGCAATAACCATTAATAAGTTTGCCGCAATCATTAATTTTGTAATGTAAAAGATGATTGCAAAAGCTGTTAAAACTCCGGTAATAATGAGGGTTCTTTTTTTGGGCGGTTTTTCGCCTCCTTTTGATTTGAAAACTAATGTAAATGCCGGTATTATTACAAGAGCAACAAATAATGAAGATGACAGAACAATAATTAATGTTTTTGGCAAAAAGCCCATAAAAGAGCCCATCATTCCGGGCCAAAAAAGAAGCGGAACAAATGCTGCAAGAGTTGTTGCCGTTGAAGCAATAATTGCCCATGCAATTTCGCCTACACCGAGTTTTGCGGCTTCAAATGCCGAATACCCTTGTTGCCGGAAGCGATAGATGTTTTCTACTGCAACAATTCCGTTATCAACAAGCATTCCCAGAGCTAATATTAAGCTGAAAAGAACAATCAGGTTAATGGTTGAACCGATTGCTCCGAGAATTACAAATGAAATAAACATTGACATAGGAATTGCAATACCTACAAACATTGCATTTCTTGTTCCGAGAAAGAAAAACAGAACCCACATTACAAACAGTATTCCCATTATAATGCTGTTTTCCAGGTTTTTAATCATTTTCCTGACCATGTCTGATTGGTCGTTTGTAACGGTTACGGTTAAACCTTCGGGGAGTATTGTTTTTTCGGCATTTTCGATAATTTCAAAAATTTGCTCGGAAGTTCGAATAAGATTTTCTCCGCTTTTTTTAATAACCTGAAGTGTAACAACTGTTTCACCGTTTAATCGCGATATGCTTTGTATGTCTTCGTATCCGTCAATTACTTTTCCTTCTTTTAAAACATCTTTTAAGTAAACAATATTTCCTTTTTCACTTTTTACAATTATGTTATTAAGTTCTTCGATATTTTTAAATTCGCCCTCAGTTCTTACTGAACGCCTTGTGTTTCCTATTATTAAATCTCCGCCTGACATACTCATGTTTTCATACGCAATTGCGTTTTCAATATTATCAAATGAGATATAAAAGGCATCCATTTTTTGTTTGTCAAGATTAATTCTGATAAGTTTTTCTTCAGCGCCGTTTATATTTACTTTTGAAACTTCATTGATTTCTTCAATTTTTTCTTCGAGATATTCTGCATACATTTTTAGTTCATCGGTTGAGAAATCTCCTGATAAATTGATGTTTATTACAGGGAATTCAGACGGGTCAATATCAAGAACAACAGGGTCAACGGGCAGGTCGTCAGGCAGTTCGCTTTTTGCTCGATCAACAGCATCTTTAACGTCTTGTAAAGCTGTTTTAATGTTTACATCTGAATTCATATCTAACATAATCAATGAATTATCTTGCGAAGATGTTGATGTCATGTTTTTGATTCCGTTTACGGTAAATACCTCTTTTTCAAGAGGTTTGGTTACAAGGTTTTCAATGTCGGAAGGAGCATTTCCGGGATATGGTGTTTGAATCATAACCATGGGCAAGGCAACTTCGGGATACATTTCTTTCGGAAGGTTTTTGTATGTTAATCCGCCGGCAATTGCCAAAATAGCAATTAAAAGATATACCGTGTTTTTATTTTTTAGAGATGCTGTTGTTATGTTAAATTCTCGTCGTTTCATATTTTTTGAATTGCTGTATTTTTTTATCTTTCAAAAGAAAAGTTTATTTTACAATTTCAACTGTTGTTCCTGAATTGATTAGGTTATAACCTTCTGCAATTATTTTTTCGCCTTCATTTATTCCGGATTCGACAATGGTGTTATTTCCGGTATGCATTCCTGTTTTGATATATCTTTTTTCGGCTTTAAATTTTCCGTTTTCTTCTTTTGCAATAAAAATGTAGTTTCCTTTTCTGTCACTTTTAATAATTATCGAAGGGATTGCATAATTTTCGCCTGAATAATCTGATAAAATGATTTTTGCAATCATATTCGGTTTAATTTTTTTGTCTTTGTTTTCAATTTTAACAACAACTTTAAATGTTCTGTTTGCACGGTTAATAATATTTCCTGTTCTGTTAATTGTTGCAATTTTTATTAAATCGGGGTAGGTCGGAAATTTAACGGTAACAGAATCTCCTTTTTTGATATACGGTAAGTATTTTTCGGATATATCTGCTTCAACTTCCATAATGTTAAGGTTTACTAAGTCAATAACTTGTCTGCCGGGCATAGCCATTTCACCTTTTTTGAAATAAATTTCATCAACAATACCTGAGAACGGTGCAGTTATTATGCTCATTTGATATTGTGCATTAACGGTTGCAAGTTTTGCTTCAAGACTTTCTTTTTGGTTTTTTGCTTGTAAATAATCTATTTCTTTGCCTATTTTTTGCTCCCAAAGTGTTTTTTGCTTTTCATACAGAACTTTTGCAAGTTCTAAACCTGTTTTCAGTTCTTTTATACTGCTTAATATTACATCTGAATTAAGTGTAACCAGTAATTGTCCTTTTTTTACAAATTGTCCTTCTTTAACATAAATTCGTTTAATTTGCCCGTTCATTTCAGGAGAAATAAATGCCATATTTACGGCTTTTGCGGTTCCGGTTGAAGAGAATGAATGTTTAACCTTGGTTTTTTTTGCCTCAATAATTTTAACTTTTATACTGTTTTCAAAAACAGCATCCGGATTTTTATGCAGTTCTTTTTCAAGTAATTTAATTTTTTCTTTATACTCGAAAATCTCATTTTTAATATCTTCGGTTGATCTTTCAGAACTGCATGCTCCGAAGAAAAGTGCGGTTATTAGGATGATGCTGATTTTTTTCATTTTATATATTTTAAAATACTTTGTTTATTGTAATTTGTGAACTTCATTTAATCAGTTAAAAGATTTTTGTTTTTACAATTGATTCATTAATCTTTTTAAACTTATGTGTTTGTCAATAAGTTGGTTTAATGCTTGATAATATGATGTTAATGCTTGAAAATATTGTGTTTGGTAGAGTGCCAAGTTAAAACTTTGCTCGGTTCCTATTTTGAATTTTTTATATGAGTTTTCATAAATCTTTTTTGCCAGATGTCTTTGCTCAGATGTATTCCTTACCGTATTTATTGCTGTTAAAAAATCTGCTTTTGTTTGTTCTGTTTCTAACATTAGTGCTTGCTTTGTTTGGCTTTTTAGGTTTTGCATTTTTTCCAAATCAAATTGTGCTTGTTTAATTTTTGCATAACGTTGCCCGCTGCTGAAAATAGGTATGGAAACTTTGATTCCCCAAACAGAAGTCGGATACCATTCAGCATCTTCGGAAAAGAAATTTAAAGAATCCAGCATTGCTTTTTTCTGATATGAGTAAAATCCTACAACAGAAGGTAAGGTTTTTGTTTTTTCGCGTTGCAGACTTAAATCAGCAAGGCTTTCTTGCACTTGAATTAGTTGATAATCAATATTTTGATTAATGTTAAATTCTTCCGCAAATAAATTATTTTCTTCAATTTCTTCAATAGCGTCACTTAGTTTTCCTGAAATATTTATTTTTTGATTGTAATCAATTCCTGATTGAAATTTAAGAAGCCTGTATAAAATTTCTTTTTGCTTTTTGAATGATATAAGTGAGTTCTCTGTACTTTTTAGATTTAATTTTAATTGTTCAACATCTGTTTCTTCTAAAAAGCCGGCTTCATATAACTTTTCATTTTCACCTAATAATTTAGCAATACTTGAATATACAGAATCTAAAGCGATAATGCTTTCTTCGGTAATCAAAATTAAATAATATGTTTTTTCAATATTTTCTTTTACTTCAATTATGCTTTTATCTTTTGATTTCTCAGATAAATTCATATATATTTTTGATGCTCGCAAACCGACAATATATTCTCCGCTGAAAATAATTTGAGATACTGAAACACCCCAGTCGGCATTGTACTTGTTTCCGAATTGAATCGGTATCTTATTACCTTCGGTAAACGGAGCAAGCGGTGTTAAACCGAATGCATTTGTATTAACGTCATAAACTGCGGGAGCAATGAAATTGGGCATTAATTGAGTAGGGATTTCAGTGAAATTTTCATATTGCAATGAGCCTGAAACCTGAGGTAAGCCGATCGCTGTTGTTTCCCATTTTATTGCTTTTGATTTTTTAATATCCAACTCTGAATTTTGAATTTGGTAGTTATGTTCAATTGCATAGTTTTTTAATTCTTCTAAAGAATAGTTTGCGGAACTGTCGGAAGAATTATTTTGAGCACTTGAAAAATTAACTAATAAGATAAGTAAACTTAACAGAATTGTGTTTCTAATTTTTAACATTTTATTATTTTTAGTCTAATTCTTTAATTTTTTGGTTTAATAATTTTATTCCTTTCGGGCTGCAAATTGCTCTGAGGTGGTAAATAAACATTTGCTTCATTGCATGCGGTTTTGTAAATTCTTTAAATGAAACAATTGAGTTTTCAATTTTTTGCACTTGAAGTATAACTCTTTGTTTTGCAATTAGTTCTATATCAATATCGTTATAGTATAAACCTTCTTTAATTCCTTTCTTAAGATTTTTAAGCATCATTTGATAAACTGAAAATGATTTTTTTTCTTTTAATTCTTTGTCAACTACAGGATAATATTTATGCATATCATATTCTACCGAAGGATTATGCGTTTTCAGCATATTTATAAGGTTTTTATGTATTTCAAGAACTTCTTCTACGGCATTTAATTTCTTTTTTGTTATGGCTTCAAAACGTTTACTTTGTATGCCGAATTCGTAACGGAATGCTTCTGTCAGTAAATCAATTTTATCATTAACATATTTATATAATGTTTTTTTTGAAATCATACATTCTCTGGCAACATCATCCATGGTAACACTTTTGATTCCGAACTTTTTATATAAAGAAGTTGCGGTTTCTATTATTTTTTGTTTAATGTCTTCCATGTCGCAAACATATAAAACATTTTACACATAGAAACGAAAAGAGTAAAAAATGTTTCCTTGTTTTTAATGAAATGCTGTTTTTGTGTGATGAAAGGTTTTTACTGAAGAATAAAATGCAACTTATTGCTCCAAAATACGAACTTCGGTTCTTCTGTTTTTTTGTTTTCCTTCGTTTGTGGAGTTAGATTCAACCGGTTGGGTTTCTCCGTAGCCTACTGCTGTTAATCTATCGGGAGAAATACCTTTTTTTATAAGATAATTCCTTACGGTTTCTGCACGTCTTTGAGAAAGGTCAAGGTTCATGTCTGCTTCTCCGTCGCTGTCGGTATGACCTGCAAGTTCAATTTTAAGTGTTGTTTTATGCTTCATAAATTCGGCAAGTTCGTTTAAAGATTTAAAAGAAACAGATTTAAGGCTTGCTTTATTTGTATCAAAATGAACATCTTTTAACGTATATGTTTTCGGAAGTTCATACGAAATTCCTACATCAAATTCCATATCGTAATCGGCTTCTGCAATATCAACAGCGGTATAGTTCATGTCTTGGTCAAAGGATTTTATTTTGATTTGATAAACAGAGCCGTTTGGTAATGTAATTTTAAATTTTCCGGTTTTATCGGATATTTCGGAATAAACTTTGCCGGTTTTTTTGCTTACAAAAAATATCTTATCTCCGGGACTAATATTTTTTTCCATATCAGTTACCGTAACATTTAATACAGAATGGTAAATTGTGTCTTGGGAAAAACTGTTTAGTGTTGTGAATAGAACCAGTATTGCAGAAATGTATTTTATTATTTTCATAGTTCTAAGTTTGATTTTTTCAAAGTTACAAAATTTATTTCAAATCTTTCATCAGTTCAAAAAAACAATTCTGCTTATCACTTACCCAACGTGTATATGATAAAGGTATTGTTTTTAAGCCGGCTCTTTGCAACATTTTATATCTTTCGATTGTAAAGGCACCTTCAAATTCACCGGGATAACCGATAAGGTCAATTCCGTATGTTGTATCTTTTATTTTTACAATGATGTCTATTTTTAATCCGGCAACCGGAAATGCTTTCCATGTTTTTAAACCTTGCTTATGAAGTTCTTCCGTAACTTCTTCAATGAATTTATCTTGAATTTTATTTGTTTTTTCTTCTTTGTTAAGGTCACTAAAACTTTCAAGATATTCCCTTAGTAGTGAGTTGGTTGTTACGGATTTGATGTTTAATGAATGATAAATATATTGCATTGATTTTGCACGAGTTATCGAAACATTAAATACATTGGGCTTATTGATATGCCTGAATGCCGTAGGATGAGAATTGTTATCCAAAACAAATGTAAGAAACATAATGTCTCGTTCATCGCCTTGAAAACCATATGCTGTTGAGACTCTGATATTGTGCTTTTTAATTTCATTAAGAGTAAACTTTTTTTCAATTAAATCGGAAATATATTCTGCCTGATTTCTGAAAGGAGAAAGAATACCAATTGAATTGCAGGTTTGTTCGTTTAATTCTTTTTCGGTTTCAATAATTTCGGTAAGTTTTTTAATTATGCAATCAGCTTCTTCGATATTGTATCCTTGCTTAGTTCTTACTCCTTTGCAAAAGATAACTTGGCTTCC
This sequence comes from Bacteroidales bacterium, assembly GCA_021648725.1. NCBI lineage: Bacteria > Pseudomonadati > Bacteroidota > Bacteroidia > Bacteroidales > Bacteroidales bacterium. The sequence continues at coordinate 18,266 of JAKISF010000030.1, forward strand.
TGCATTTTTTGAAATGTCAGGTCTGGAATTCATAATTCGCAGAACTCCGGAGTAAAATTTTTCATTACTGAAACGAATAATCGAAGGAAAACTTCTGTAATGTTCATTTAGGAAGAATATTTGTTCTTGATTTGAAATATTATTGCTGACAATATCCAATATGCTGTTATGCCGGTAATCAAGGGTTTCGGAATTATAATTTTCAAGATTAAATTTTGTGATAAGATTATTGCTCATTGCCTTCGACAGAAAAGAAACGTGCCTTAATTGGCTCGGGTCGCCGGTAAAAACTGCGTGTTTTGCTCTTTGAATAATCGGGATACTGCTTGCAATATCGCATTGTGTGGCTTCATCGATAATTGCAATGTCAAACAACTCCGTATTTAAGGGCAACACTTTATTTATATCGCTCATCTTCACAAGCCAAATAGGGAAAACTTTCAGAATATGCTTAAAGTCAGCTGTTTTGAAATATTCTTCTTGTTTGGTTCCTTGTCTTGCTCTTAATGCTTTCAATAAATTCATTAAGCTTTTTCGATGCTTGATAATTGCAATTTCAATATTTTCGGAATGTTTTTCTTCAATGTATTTAACAGTATCTGCATTTAACTTATGAAGTGCTTTGTCGAGTTCCGAAATAAGTTCAGGATGTGTTTTTAACTTTTCGTTTCTCCAATTAATATATTTCTTTTTCAAGTTTGTAAAGAAACCTTTTTCATATTGTTTTTCGGCAATAAATTTCCCCCAATTCATTTCATCGTCAATTCTTTTTAAAAATTCGTTCTCAATTTTTGCAATTTTTTTGTCTAATCTTTTTAAATCGCTTTCAAGTTCCTTTGAACTTATTGAATCATCTTTTTTATAGATTCCGTTTAAAATATTTTGCAAATACTTTTTTAAATCTCTGAGGTATTGACTTCTTCCGCCTCTTACAATAATGCCTTTTATTCCGAGTTGTTTTTCAATTTTGTCGGCAATAACGTCAACAGCTTGGTCGGTTCTTGATGCAATTAAAATTGATTTTCCTTTTGTAATTTGTTCGATTGCAAGTGTTGCAACGGTATATGATTTTCCGGTTCCGGGGGGTCCTACAATGAGGCTTGCCGGGAACAAAGGAGCATTTTGAAGAACTTTTTTTTGCGTTGCACTTAAAATTCCGGGAACTCTTCCGAGTTTTTCGTGCGATTTTTTAATGTTTTCTCCGGAATTGAAAATAGCTTTTAAAGGTGCGGAAAAAACATTTGATTTTGAAATTTCGTTCAGTTCATTAATGATTCCTCTTGTGTTTATTGACTTTTTAATAATTCCCGCACCACTTGCCGGAATAATTTTATAGCCTTTAAGTTCATTTAATTGTTTTGCTTGCAAATGTTTTTTTACTTGTTTTTCAGATAAGAGTTTCGGAAATAAGTTGAGTTCTTCAATATCTAATTCAGGTATAAATGTTTTGAAAATATCTGCCAATCCGAATAAAGTTGTGTCGTCAATATCAAAACCGGTAACAATTTCTGTAATTCTTTCAAGGAAGATTTCGTTATCGCTTTCATCTTCACGAATTCTGTTTAAAAGCGGATAATTTATTCTTCTTTGAGATTTGTCGATTTGAATAAAATATTCGTCTTCAGGTTTTACAATTTTTGCAGGATGTATAATTAAAGGGGAGCAAATTTTTGTTATTCGATTACTGAAACTTACTGTTTTCCCGATAACGAATAATGAACAATACACAAATTCCTTTTCTTTTTCGTAGAGTTTGGCAATTTTATCTGTCTTTACGGCATAATCTTCTTCAACAGGGTAATAAGGTAACTTGCCGTTAATCAGATTTTCTTCGTCATCAAATATTAATCTGCTTTCAACCGATGCTCCGAAAAAATTGCTTACGGTTAAGCTGTTATTATCAGCTTGATAACAGGCATTGAAATATTTTATAAGGTTTTGCATTAATTTTTATTAGAATTCAAGGTAATAATTTAAAAGACTAAAGTAATATTTTTTATGATTTTGAATTATAATTGCATCACTTATCGTAATTTTAACGTATTAATTAATAGTAAAACAAAAAAGATGAATCTTCACGAAAAATTGATTATCGTATTTTTAGTAATTATTACTTTTGCTTGTGATAACAAAATAAGTACGGAAGACGGAAAATTGATAACACATTCGTTATGCAAAAATGGAAAGAACTTAGTGTATGAAACAAATGAAACATGTGTTGAATATTCTTATAATACAGAAAGTAAAACTCTGAATTTGAAACATATAAATACTGCTTTTAATTGTTGCCCGGGCAAATTGTATTGTGATATTTCCGTGAAAAACGATACAATTATTCTTGAAGAAATTGAGCGGAAGCAAGATTGTAATTGCTTGTGTTTGTATGACATGGAAGCTGACGTTTATAATATTGAAGCGAAAAGTTATGTCATAAAATACATTGAACCTTATATCGGATATTATGATGAACTGATTTTTGAAATTGATTTATCAGTAAATATTTCAGGTAATTATTGTCAGGAAAGAAATAATTATCCTTGGGGGATTAATAATTGATTTTTATATTGAATAATGAAAAAAGGAAGGTTTTATTTATTTATAGTTGTACCAATAATATTTATGCTGGTAAGTGCTTGTGTAAAAGGTAAATGTGAAACTTGTACTAAAACAATTGGGGGTATAGCCGGAAGTATATTAATTGAAGAGAGAGTAGTATGCGATGAAAATCAAATAAAAGAATTAGAAGAATCTTCATCGGGAACTACTGTTTGGTCATGTGAAGAATAAATGTTTATGATAACCGATGGAAATTGAATGGATTAAGCATACGTATATATTTTTACTTTTGCAAAAACTATGTGACCTTTAATATTATAAACATATGAAAAAGATAATTACAATACTTACAATCTTTTTATTAATAAATACTTGTGATTTAGATAAAAGTGATATAATCTGTACTGAAATTTTTGCAATGGTTACAATAAAAGTAACAGGCGGAGATTTAGATGAGTATTATACTGTCAGAACATCAACAAATGATACAATTCGTCCTTATCAGTATGCTTTTAATGATGCATATACAGTGCTGGATGATAATTATTTGCCGGACTTAAGAAATGATAAAGATGACTTTATTTTTATCGGAATAATTAATAATCAAATTGTTATTTCAGAAAAATTTGTTATCAAGGCAGATGATTGTCATATTATTAAAGTAAGGGGACCGGATTTGGTTGACTTAAAGTAAAACAAAAATAATTTGTTGAAGAGCAATTGCAAAACAAAAAAGAAGAAATAAACCCAAAAATCATAAAGGGTTGTGTGAAAGGCGATATGAAGCATCAAGAGATGCTTTACAGACAATTCTATGCCTACGGAATGAGTATAACTTTACGATATACAAAGAGTAGAGAAGAGGCAATTGAAGTTTTAAACGACAGTTTTTTGAAAGTATTTAATAACATTAAAAAATTCGATATAAATAAGTCGTTTAAAAGTTGGTTCAGGCAAATTACGGTAAATACGTCTATTGATTATTATCGTAAAAGCAAACGAATGATTTTAACCGATGATATTGAAAATTATGAATCAGCAACATTCGACACAACAGAAATTAACGAGCTGGAAGTTGAAGATATATTAAAACTGTTGAACTCAATACCCGAACATTATGCCGTTATATTTAATTTATACGAAATTGAAGGATTTGACCATAACGAAATTGCGGAAAAGTTAAATATTTCCGACAGTACGTCCAGAGCAAATTTATCCAGAGCAAAAAAAATGCTTCGAGAGTTATATGCAGAAAATTTTCATTATAAAGATAAAGAGTATGTGAAAGTTTTAGTGAGTTAATGTTAGGTCGGCAGTTTAATTCAATAAAAAAGATTTAAATAATAAAGTTTAGATTATATATAAAAAAATGCAGGAATCGTTTGATGAAAAAATGAGCAATAAAATTCGCAGCACATTTGAGAACTATAATGAACCGTTCAATAATGATGCTTGGAAATTAATGCAAGAAAAACTAACCGATAAAAAAAAGAAAAAAGCATTTATTTGGTTTATAGATATTGCAAAAGCTGCATCAATAATTTTATTTGTCGGGATTGGAGTTTTATGGCCTTTTAAAACCAACCATCAATTTTCGAATACTGATAATTCAATTTTAGTAAATGACAGTACATTTAAAAATAAAGAAATAACGGATAAAAATAACATACTTAACATTGCCTATAACTCTAATAAAACAGATAAACAAGAATTTGTAAAAAAAGACAATTCAATTGTTAAACAGCCATTTAAAGAAATTCAAAATAATAATACTAAACAGAATTATATTACAGATAATAAGATTGAAATTAATATAAACAGAGTTTTAAATGATTCTGTTAAAAATGAAGAAGAACAAGAAAAAAAGATTTTTGCTGATTTAGCAAAGGTCGTTGATAAAGACAGCATTAACAATAAAACATCAATTGATACGGTAAAAGATAACAGACCGATTTTAATGCCGGATGATAAGGATTTCTTTATTGAAAAAAAAACCGGTAAGAAGTTTAACTTCGGGCTGGCTGTTTCTTCGCATTTTAGTTCTTCCGAGATTGGGGCAACAGATAATATTAATATCGGCGGTGGTGTTTTAACTGAATATCGTATCTCAAAAAGAATTAGTATAAATTCCGGTTTATTGCTTACTAATCATCATATGAATACAGAAAGCAGCAGTTTATTCGGAAGTTTAAAGTCTTATGATGCTGTAGAAACAGCATTTGCAGGAAGTTCTGAAACTGAAATATTATTAGTCGGATTAGATATTCCTTTAAATGTAAAATTCAATTTTGATAAAATGTATATTTCTACCGGTGTTTCTTCCTTGGTTTATTTAAAAGAAAGTTATTTTGAGAATTATTATGTTGAAAATACACAAGAAGTATATAACTCTCAAACGAATTCATATGAAACTCTATATCTTTACGATCAAGTAAGTGAAAATCAAGAATCCGGTGCATTTAAAACCTTTGATTTTGCAAAATTATTTAATTTTTCTGTCGGTTATAAAATTCCTTTAAAGAAAGGCAGTTTGATATTTGAACCTTATGCCAAAATTCCGATCGGTAACTTAACTTCCTATAATATTTCTTACGGTTACGGCGGTTTGGCTTTGAAGTATGATTTTTAAGCGAAACACACCATTAAACAATGCAAATAAACTAAAAAACAATTTCGTATTTTAATTATCAATATTAACTTCGCCGGCTTAAACACATGCACATTTTGTATTTGTGTATGAAAAATATATAATATGATAAATATAACATTCCCCGATAAAACAGTAAAGGAATTTGAAAGCGGTATCACCGGTTTAGAAATAGCAAAAGGAATCAGTAATCGTTTGGCAAAAGAAGCCGTAGCAGTAGGTGTAAACGGTAAAACTTACGATTTAACTCGCCCGATTACTGAGGATGCAGACTTCGCAATATACAAATTTGACGATGAACAAGGTAAAGATGCATTTTGGCATTCATCTGCTCACCTTATGGCGGAAGCTATTGAAGCACTATACCCGGGAGTGAAACTTTGGGTAGGTCCTTCTATTGATAACGGTTTTTATTATGATATTGACCTTCCGGAAGGGAAAACAATATCTGATAAAGATTTTCCGAGAATTGAAAAAAAGATGCTCGAATTGGCTCAACAAAAAAATGAGTATATCAGAAAAGATATGAGTAAATCTGAGGCATTAAAATATTATACCGAAAAAGGAGATGAATATAAAGTTGATTTAATCAGCGGATTAGAAGACGGTACAATTACTTTTTACGAGCAAGGAAACTTTACTGATTTATGCAGAGGACCGCATTTGCCGAATACCGGCTATATTAAGGCAATGAAAATAATGAGCATTGCCGGAGCCTATTGGAAAGGTGATGAAAATAATAAACAATTGACACGTGTTTACGGAGTAAGTTTTCCGAAACAAAAATTATTAAGCGAATATCTTGTTTTACTGGAAGAAGCAAAAAAACGAGATCACAGAAAATTGGGGAAAGAACTTGAATTATTTACCTTCTCAAGCAGAGTAGGACAGGGGCTTCCGCTATGGTTGCCGAAAGGTGCAAAATTAAGAGAACGTTTAGAGAATTTTTTAAAGAAAGTTCAAACAGAATACGGTTATGAGCCTGTAATTACTCCGCATATCGGACAAAAAGAATTGTATGTAACATCCGGGCATTATGCAAAATACGGTGCAGATTCGTTTCAACCGATAAATACACCTGCCGAAGGCGAAGAGTTTTTGTTAAAACCGATGAATTGTCCGCATCATTGTGAAATTTATAAAGCAAAACCTCATTCATATAAAGATTTACCGATACGTTATGCAGAATTCGGAACCGTATACAGATATGAGCAAAGCGGTGAGTTACATGGACTTACACGTGTTCGTGGTTTTACTCAAGACGATGCACATATTTTTTGCAGACCGGATCAATTAAGAGAAGAATTTATTAAAGTGATTGATATAGTTCTTTATATTTTCAAAACTCTTGATTTTGCTAATTTTACAACTCAAATTTCTTTAAGAGATAAAGAAGATAAAAGTAAATATATCGGTTCTGATGAAAATTGGGAAAAAGCAGAAGCTGCCATTATAGAAGCATGCGAAGAAAAAGGTTTAAATACTGTTATTGAATACGGTGAAGCTGCATTTTACGGTCCTAAGTTAGACTTTATGGTAAAAGATGCTCTCGGCAGAAGTTGGCAGTTAGGAACCATTCAAGTAGATTATAATTTGCCGGATCGTTTTGAATTAGAATATACCGGAAGTGACGACAAAAAACACAGACCGGTAATGATTCACAGAGCCCCGTTCGGTTCAATGGAAAGATTTGTAGCCGTGTTAATTGAACATACCGCCGGTAAATTTCCGCTTTGGTTAACATCGGAACAAGCAGTTATTTTACCTATAAGCGAACGTTTTAATGATTATGCAAAAGATGTAATGAATCAATTAAAATTAACAGATGTTCGTGTAACCGTTGACAATCGAAATGAAAAAATAGGTAAAAAGATAAGAGACAATGAGATGAAGCGAATTCCTTATATGTTAATTGTCGGTGAAAAAGAAGTTGAAAATAACTTGCTTTCGGTAAGAAAACAAGGCGAAGGCGATATAGGAACAATGACAATTGAAGAATTCTCAAATTTTATTAATGATAGAGTTGCGAAAGAACTAAAATAAATTATATCTTTGCAAATTGAATTTTTTAACTAACTAATAAATAGGAGGAATAAACAATCAAAAAAAGGAAACCTTATAACAAAAGAAAAGAGAACTTAAAGTATAAGTTTAATACAGGTAAATATATCAGAGCCAAAACAGTAAGATTGGTAGGTGATAATGTAGAAACCGGAATTTTTTCTTTGGATGAAGCATTGAAACTGGCGGAAGAACAAGACTTAACACTTGTTGAAATTTCACCTAATGCAAATCCGCCTGTTTGTAAAGTAATTGATTTTCAGAAGTTTATTTTTGAACAAAAAAAGAAACAGAAAGAACTGAAATCAAAACAACAGAAAGTTGTTATAAAAGAAATACGTTTCGGACCGAACATAGATGACCATGATTTTAATTTTAAATTAGACCATGCAAAAAAGTTTTTGGAAGCCGGAGCAAAAGTTAAAATTTTTGTATTTTTCAGAGGCAGAACAATTGTTTATAAAGACCAAGGAAAAATTAAATTATTAGAATTTGCACAAGCACTTGAAGAATACGGTAAAGTTGAATCAATGCCGAAATTGGAAGGGAAGAAAATGACAATGTTTATTACACCGAATAAAAAATAACACAAAATATTATAAATTTTTATTATTAATTTTAAAAGGAGAAAGTTATGCCTAAAATGAAAACCAAAGGCGGAGCGAAGAAAAGGTTCAAATTAACAGGAACCGGAAAAATTAAACGAAAACATGCTTATAAAAGTCATATTTTGACTAAAAAATCCAAAAAAAGAAAAAGAAATTTGGGTTACACAGCAATCGTTCACAAAGCTGACGACAGAAACGTAAGACAACTTCTGGCAATGAAGTAAGCAAAATTCGGTTTAAAAACCCGGTTCGGAATGTTAATAAAAAGAATCTTTAACAAGATCGCATCCGCCAAAAACAAACAAGTATTAACCTGAATAAAGGCTTTAAGAGTTAAAAAAACCGCCGATATTCAAAAAAAATTAAAAAGTATGCCGCGTTCAACAAACAAAGTTGCATCAAGAGCAAAAAGAAAAAAAATTCTTAAACAAACAAAAGGTTACTTCGGAAGAAGAAAAAATGTTTGGACAGTTGCTAAAAATGCACATGAAAAAGGTTTGCAATATGCTTACCGAGACAGAAAAACTAAAAAAAGAAATTTCAGAGCACTTTGGATTCAAAGAATTAATGCAGGTGTAAGACAATATGATATGTCTTATTCCGAATTTATGGGAAAAATTCATAAAAAAGGAATTGAACTTAACAGAAAAGTTCTTGCAGACCTTGCAATGAACCATCCCGAAGCTTTTAAAGTAATTGTTGATTCAGTTAAATAAATGAAATTTCAGAATGATACTAAGCCCGATTATTTCGGGCTTTTTTTATAAAAAAATCATAAAAATGAAAATAGCAATAATCGGTTACGGGAAAATGGGTAAAGAAATTGAAAAAATTGCCGAAGAAAGAGGACATGAAGTAATATTTAAATTTGATGTAAACAGCAATAACTTTACAATTGAAAATTTGAAGAAAACTGATGTTGCGATAGAATTCACGCAACCAAGTTCTGCATACAAAAACTATTTAAAATGTTTTAAAGCAAATATTCCGGTAGTTTCCGGAACAACCGGTTGGCTTGATAAATTGCCTGAAATAAAGTTGCAATGTGAACAAAATAAACAAACTTTTTTCTATGCTTCAAATTTCAGTATAGGCGTTAATCTGTTCTTTAAATTAAACAAACAACTTGCAGAATTAATGAATAACTCGGAAGGATATAATGTTAATATTTCCGAAACACATCACACCGAAAAAAAAGATGCTCCCAGCGGAACAGCAATTACAATTGCCGAAGATTTAATCACAAATTATGACAAAAAAGAAACTTGGGTAAAAGAAAATGCCGTTAATAATACGGAACTTGTAATTCGTTCGTACAGAGAGGGAAAAGTACCCGGGCTGCATACCGTAAAATACGAATCCGACGTTGATTATATTGAAATTACACACAGTGCAAAAAGCAGAAAAGGATTTGCTCTCGGAGCAGTTTTCGCAGCTGAGTTTACACAAAACAATAAAGGATTTTTAACAATGGCTGATTTATTAGATTTTTAGACTAAAAATTTGTTAATTTGAAAGTTGAAAATGGCATTATGAATAAATTATTATCAGAAAATATAAACAAAATTATTGAATATTGCGAAAAGTATAAGGTGGAAGAATTGTATGCAATAGGTTCAGTTACAACTGAATATTTTACTGATGAAAGTGATGTTGATTTGTTAATTAAATTCAGTAATATTACGATTGAAGAATATACGGATAATTATTTCATTTTACATAAACTTTTTGAAAAGACTTTTAACCGAAAAATTGATTTAATAACATACAAATCATTGAGTAATCCATATTTTATTAAATCAATAAATGAAAATAAGCAACTTCTTTATGCAGTATAAAATTAAAAAACATTTATATGATATTTTGATTTCTGCAAATTCAATTTTTGAATATTTAGGAAATAAGAGAGATTTTATACATTATGAAAAAAATAAGTTGCTTCGCAGAGCTGTTGAAAGAGAATTTGAGATTATAGGAGAGGCAACAAGCAGAATACTTAAAATAGATAAAAACTTCCCGATTAATAATGCAGAAAGAATTATTAGTTTAAGAAACTATGTGATACATGGTTATGATAAAGTTGATAATGTAATTATTGGGGGAATAATATCAAGAGATTTACCGAAGTTGAGAAAAGAAGTTAATATTTTATTAAATAAATATAAATAACAGAATGAGAACATTATTAAAAAACAAGTATTTCAAGTTTGTCTTTTGGACAATAGTTTTTTTACTGTTTGTACTTTGGATAGGAAGTTGGTGGCTTTTATTAGGAGTTCCCGTAATATTTGATTATTACATTTCTAAAAAAGTTAATTGGACTTTTTGGAAAAAAAGAGACCTGAAAGAAAAAAGTAAACTAATAGAATGGGTTGATGCCCTGGTGTTTGCCGTAATTGCCGCAACAATTATCAGAATGTTTTTTATTGAAGCATATATGATTCCTACATCTTCGCTTGAGAAATCATTATTGGTCGGTGATTATTTATTTGTAAGTAAAGTAAGCTACGGACCTAGAATGCCGAATACACCGCTTGCAATACCTTTTACACATACATTTCAAGGAAAAGAATTTGAGCCTTATCTTGATTGGATAAAATCACCCTATAAACGATTAGCAGGTTTTGGTGAAGTTAAACGAAACGACATTGTTGTTTTTAATTTTCCGGTAGGAGATACGGTTGCTCTTGAACGGTCAGCCGAAAGTTATTACAAAATTGTTCGGGAAGAAGCTCTAATGCTAAAATATACAGATGAAAGAACAGGAATTGTAACTAAAGATGACAGTATATATTTGAACCAAGCAAGAAAAAGAGTAAAATCAAATTATACAATTGTTGACCGCCCTGTTGATAAAAAAGATAATTATGTAAAACGTTGCGTTGCAATTGCCGGAGATATTCTTGAAATAAAGGAAGGCGAAGTTTATATTAACGGAGAAAAAGGTACAGAATTTAAACACACACAATATAACTATCATATAGAAACTAAGCCGGGTAAATCGCTGAATAAGAAGACATTATCTGATATGGGTATAAGTGCCGAAGACTATGCTACATCAGGAAGAATTACAAGTTACGAAAGACTTCCCGGTTATGTTTTGCCTTTAACGAAAGGTTATGTTAAAAAGATATCAAAGTTCAGAAGTGTTGAAAAGGTTGTAATTATTTTAGATGAACCCGGAGAAATTGATCTCGGCATTTTTCCGCATGACGAAAGGTATAAATGGAATAAAGATTACTTCGGGCCTCTATATATTCCTGAAAAAGGAAAAACCATAAAAATTGATACAAGCAATATTTCAATGTATAAAAGAATAATTGATGTTTATGAAAATAATGATTTTAAAATTGAAAACGGTAAAATTTTCATAAATAAAAAAGAAGCAACAGAATATACTTTTAAAATGAACTATTATTTTATGATGGGAGATAACAGAGGAAACTCTGCCGATTCAAGATTCTGGGGTTTTGTTCCCGAAGACCATGTTGTAGGAAAACCTGTATTTGTTTGGTTATCACTTGATAAAGACAGGTCATTATTTAACGGTAAAATTCGCTGGAACAGATTATTGAAAATCGTAGATGAGGATTTATAAAAAGATTAAGAAAAGAAATATTAAACCGCTGAAATTAACAGCGGTTTTTTAATTTTGTATTATGAAGAAACCTTTAAAGAAAATCATATTTTTCTCTTTGTCGGCAATAACATTAGTTTTTATTATTAAACTTTTTGTATTTGATTTTTATACGGTTGCGAATATGTCTATGTATAAAACAATAAAAAAAGGAGATAAAATAATAGTAAATAAATTTTCAAAATTGAATGAAGGTAATATTATTGCTTTTGAAGATGATAAAACAGGAGATATAAAGGTAAGTAGGTTGGTTGCAAAAAACGGCAGTTTCGTTAAAATTATCGAGCAAGATTTATTTGTAAATAAAAAATTTATTGATTTTGAAGAAGTTGCATATTCATATTGCTTAAGGTATATTTCAAACGATGAAGAGGATTCTTTAAGAAATATTTATTTGCTTAAAAAGATAAATAATTCAGGCTTTTTTCAAGTTGAACTTACTGATAACGAGTTCAATAAAATATTAAAAGATACTTTGTCAAACTTAAAAGAAAAGTTGGTTGCTGTTAAAAAATGCAAATACAATATATTTTCCGAGCCCGATGATTTTCTTGAAATAACGGTTAAAAAGGATTCCGTTTTTTTACTGAATGATAACAGAAGTGATTTATTTGATTCTCGAATGCTCGGTCTTATTCCGAAAAATAAAATTATCGGAAAAGTTATTTATGTTTATTGAAATTTTTGTCTTTATTGTTTCTGAAATGTAATCTTAGTCGTAACGGTTTCATCTCTTCCTTGAGCATCTTTAACAAGTTCGGTAACAACAATAGTCATTTCTGTTTCGGTTAAATTAAAGATATTGATTTTTTCTTTTTGATTAACATTTTCCGGTATTAAATAAATTATTCTTTTTTTACTGTCATATTCCCAATATCCTTTTTGAATTTCAGGCGTAAAACCGACCCTTGCAAAAGTTCTGTCGGCATTATATGTTAATAACACTTGTTTTTTCATTGCTTCGATGTTCTGCTCAGTTATCTTTTTTTCTTCCGGAGTCATTGTTCTGCTGTCTTCATAATCAATCATTCTCCAAGAACCTACAATTATTTTTTCATCGTCTTTTAAGTCTGAATTAACAAAAACAGGTGTTGTATTGTTATTTTGTATTAAGTTATTATTGTTTTGAGAAATATTATCAGATTTATTTGTTTCGGAATCGAATACCGTAAGATAAATTAAAATTGCAGCCAGTATAGAAATTATTGCATATAAATGTGTTTTTTTTATGTTAAAATCATTTCCTTCAGTTTGTCCTTTGTTTACTTGTTTTTTTGGCTTAATAATCCTTCCTTCCGATAATTCTTCAATAATTTCGAGTAAAATCTCAAAGGCTTCATCAAAACCGTCGCCGTGTGCATCAACCCATTCAAGAGAATGAAGAATGTATTGCATTCCTAAGTTGTCATCAATATCCCCGACTTTAAAAGGAATAATATTGCAATTATTATTAACTGCAATCTTTAATTGATTAATAACTTCAGTTGATTGCTGTGAACTTTTTGATAAAATAAAAATAAAAATACTGCTGTTCTCAATAAGCCCGGAAGTGTTTCCGGCTGCTTTATCTCTTGAAGAAACATAACACGGTATTCCTGACGATTCTAATTTAGAAACTAATTTTTTTGAAATGCTTTTATCATTTTTAGCATGACTTATAAAAATATTCTTCATTATAATTCATTTTATATAGAAAACGCATGTAATTTACTCAAATTGTCTTTGTTTAAATTACATGCGTAAAACTATTATGTTAAAAATTCTTATTTTGTTTTAATAAAAGAGGTTGTTATTAAAAACTCATCAAAATCTTCAATCAGAACCAAACTGTCTTCTGTTAATGTTTCTATAACAAATTTATGCGGAGAGTACATATCGTCAACACCCCAATCAATTTTTAAGGTGTCTCCTGCTTCATCCATTTCCCAAGTTCCTTCTGTTGCTTCCGGAAACTTTTTGCTTATTTTTTTATCAGAAAATTCAAAAATTTCATTTTCTAATACTTCAGCATTCATTTCATTTAAAAACTCAATGTCTGCAGCTTCTGTCATTGTTGAGTTTTCAATTTTATTAACATCCCATTTCCCGGATATTTTGTCATGAGGGGTTTTTTTACAAGAAGATGCAAAAACTACAAAAATTAACAGAATTGATAGAAGTTTAATTTGTTTCATGAGAATCGGATTTATATTTTTAATATTTATAAGAGGAACAAATCTACTAATATTTAAACTTAAATACAAAATAATATCTTTCAAATATCAAAAAATGATTTTATTTTTATTATTTTGAAAAAAAAAGAAATGCGTAAACTGATTAAACTACTTTTAAAATATATACCTCGGCCGTTTTTAATTAAAATGAGTATGTTGTTTAACAAACCTGTCAGTCTTTTTTATAAAGGAAATAGTGTAGAATGTACGGTTTGTAATAAACATTTTAAGAAATTTATGCCTTACGGCTACGGTGTTGCAAATAAAAGTAACAGACTGTGTCCTAATTGTTTATCGTTGGAAAGACATCGTTTGTTATGGCTGTATTTTCAAAATAAAACAGATTTGTTTAAAGAAGAAAAAGTTGTTTTACACATGGCACCGGAACAGCCTTTTATTAAACGTTTTAAGAAATTTGAAAATTTGAATTACACAACTGCCGATTTATTTTCACCTATTGCCGACGTTAAAACCGATATCAGAAATATGGATTTTAAAGACAGCAGTTTTGATGTTTTTATTTGCAACCACGTGATGGAACATATTGACGAGGAACAAAAAGCATTGAAAGAAGTTTTACGAATATTAAAACCTAAAGGTTGGGCAATTTTACAAGTTCCGATTGATTATTCTCTTGAAAAAACCTTTGAGGATGATACTGTTACGGACAAAAAGGAAAGAGAAAAGATTTTCGGGCAATATGACCATGTAAGGCTATACGGAAAAGATTATTCTGAAAGGTTAAGAAAAGCCGGTTTTAAAGTTATTGAAGATGATTTTGTAAAAACATTTTCTGATGAAGAAATCAAAAGATACAGATTTGACAAAAATGAAATAATTTATTTGTGTGTAAAGGAATAGAAATTATATATTGCTCTCATTATTAAGGACTTGAATATTTTTTAAAATTGTAAGGTCTTGATGTCATTAGGAAAATAATATTTAAACAATATTTGTATAAACAGCTTGAACATCATCATCTTCTTCCATTTTATCAATAAGAACTTCTATTTCTTCAAGTTGTTCTTCTGTAAACTCAACAGGAGAAGTCGGAATTCTCTGTAAACCTGATTTTGTAAGTTCAATACCTTTTTCTTCAAAAGCAGCGGCTAATGTTCCGAAATTTTTGTAATCTCCGTAAACATATACAGTTCCGTCATGTTCTTCAATTTCCTCCAAACCGACATCAATTAATTCAAATTCAAGCTCTTCAAGGTCGATTTCATCTGTTTTTTCAAATTCCAGAACAGCCTTTCTGTTAAACATAAATTCTAAGGAGCCCGAAGGCACTAATCCGTTTCCGTATTTATTGAAATAGTATTTAATATTTGCAACGGTTCTTGTTGTATTATCTGTTGCACATTCTACAAATATTAATACACCGTGAGGTCCCTTGCCTTCGTAATTAACTTCAGTATAACTTGCGGCATCTTTGCCCGATGCTCTTTTTATTGCAGCCGATATATTATCTTTCGGCATATTTTGAGCCTTAGCATTTTGAATTGCAGTACGCAATTTTGCATTCATGTCAGGATCTTCGCCGCCTTCTTTTGCAGCAATAGTAATTGCTTTTGCAAGTTTCGGAAATATTCGGGACATTTTATCCCAACGTTTCATTTTTGCAGCTTTTCTGTATTCAAATGCTCTTCCCATATTATTTCTTATTTATTTTATGCAAAAGTAAAAAAAACGAATAAATATGGCATTTAATAAATGATTTTTATTTCTAAATTTGAAGAATGAAAAAAATATCTGTATCAAATATAATAAAAAATGCTTGCCCTGATATTAAACTCGGGATAATTTATTCAAGCGTAGTTTATAATAAATACAATGAATTTTTATGGGCGGAAATTAAAGATGAAATAAATCGTATTTCAGAAATCAAAACAGAAGAAGTAAAAAACATTCCTCAAATTGCAAGCTCTCGAGAAGCATACAAAGCATTGGGCAAAGAGCCTGCAAGATACAGATTGTCGGCAGAAGCTTTGCACAGAAGAATTATTAACGGAAAAGGAATATATCAAATAAGCAATATTGTTGATGTTATAAATTTATCGTCTGTTAAAACCGGTTATTCAATAGGCGGATATGATTTTGATGAAATTCAAGATGATATTATTTTCGGTATCGGAAAAAAAGATGAAGATTATGAAGCAATCGGCAGAGGAAAAATGAATATTGAAAGCCTTCCGGTTTTTTATGACAACAAAGGAGCATTCGGAAGTCCTACATCTGATTCGGTAAGAACTATGATAACGGCAAAAACTGTCGAAATTTTGTTAATTGTTATTAATTTCGGAGGGCATGATAATTTTGATGCGGATTTGAAAATGATTTCCGAATTAATACAAAAATATTGTTTAGGAAGTGAAGTGAAAATCAAAGTTAATTAGGGTTTGCTGAAAAGCTCACAGGTGCATTAGATTTCAAGTTTCTCGTTTGAAGTCGTATATAAATACTGCGAAATAAGAGAAATTTGAAAGGTAGTGTGCCTGTGGGCAGCTAAAACATTTTACACAAGTGCAGGGAAATAGGGCGAAATGAATTAAAAACCTTGCACTTGTATATGTAAATAATTTTATAAATGACTGAAAAATAAATATATTAGCGTTTTTCAGCAAACCCTAATTAAATGCTTTTATTGTAAAATTAAAACTGTTATATTTGCACTTTAACAAATTATAAAATTATTTAATATGAAAAAATTATTATTTATTGTAGGAGTTTTTTTTATGTTTTCTTGTGGAGATAAACCGGATGTAATGTTTACTGCACCTTCTTCGGCAGAGGTTAACAAAGAAATTATTGTTAAATTTACTAATCCTATCAGTTCAACTGAAAAGTCAAAATATTGGATTACAATAATTGAAAAATCTAAAGAAGATAAAGATTGGGGAAAATGGCAATATGTGAAAGATAATGCCGAATCAATAAAACTAATTTGTCCGAGCCAAGCAGGAGAATATGAAATAAGATTACATGATATGTATCCTTCAAAATCATTTCATGTAGTTGAAAGAGCATCCTTAACTTTAAAATAGAAAGTTGTCAGATGCCTAAAGGTGTGAGTTTGATGTGAAATTTTCTCTCAATTACTTCCTTATATTTTTTTATATAATGCTTGTTTTTTTAAGACAAATATTATAAGAACTCACATTAAAAAGAAGAATCAATAATATTGATTCTTCTTTTTAAAATCGGGTAAAAAAGGTGAAAAATTGAATTAGTTTGTATCTATTAACCAAGCTAACCCCATAGCAACAAAATTCATGGGATGATTAATACCTGTTCCGAGAGAAAAATCAACTTGGAAATTCTTTTTAAGAAGGAAGAAAATACCGCTGTTTATACTTGCGGTATGTGTGCTGAATTCAGCTAAATTTCCGTACGGTTCAATAAAAAAACCGAATTTATTATTTACGTTGTATCCTAAACCTATACTGTAAAGCATTGAGCTTTCTCCGTTTCCGTTATAAATATATCCTATATTATACCCTAAACCGAGTTTGTCGGTTAAAACATGAGAAACTGCAATTTTATTTATTGTTGCATACGTTCCGTTTGTATAAAGTGCTGAGCCGGTAGGTACGGAAAGGTGTGTTTCAAAAGCAATCTCTGTTTTTGCATTTTCTTTTTTAAAAATTTGAATTTTAGTCCCTACTTCAATATCACTGAATCCTACTGTTTTAGAAGAACTATAATAGGGATAATCGTAAATGTCTTTTCTGTATTGGCTCAATAATCTCAATTCTACTCGTTTTGTAAGCCCGAACCTGAACAATGTTATCGGAGAAGTTACATTTATTACGGGGTACAAATCATTTCCCGAAATCTGTCTTACTATGCCTGTTTCTATTTGAAAACTTCCTTTCGGTAAAACAGAAGATGATTCTGATTGTGTTGGTCTTTCGGTAACTATTTGAGCATTAATGTTTATGCTGACAGCAGTGATGAGGAAGATAAGTGAAATTTTAAATTTTTGCATCTTTTTTATTTTAATAAGTAAAACGAAGTTTTCTTTCAAATATACTAAATTATTTCATATTTTCAAAAACACGCTTAACTCCTTTATAGTTTATAGTTTTGTTTTTTTTAATAAAATTAATTGTGTTTTCAGCATCAATTATTGTATATTTTTTTCCGCCTTTTAAAAAATTCAAATTATATGATGTCGCCATATAATCATTAACGACAACGCTGTAAGTTTTTTTATCAAGTTCTGTTTTATCGGAAGTTAACAGTTTAACTTTTTTAAGTTTCTTTTTTTCTGAAACTGTTAAATTGATAATTAAACCGCTTACCTGTAATTCATTGTTTTGATGAAATTTAAATGTGTATTTTATCAGTTTTTTTATTTGTTTGGGTGTTAAATTATATTCAACAAAAGTATTCCCGAAAGGTGAAAGTTCAAAGATTTGCTTAACGGTAATTTTTCCTTTCGGAAGTTGGTGTGTACGAATGCCTCCGTTATTTTGAAAAGCAATATCAACATTTAAGGTATCTCGCATTGCATCTGTCATCATTGAACCGAGTTCGTCTTTTCCGGTAATATCATCATCAGCATATCCGATAACTATGTAAAGACCGGGATTATTATTGTATTGTTTTATTAATCCGGCAATTTCTTCATCGTATCTTGTTGCATCTCTTAAACCTATCATTGTATCTTTCTTAGAGATGAGTTCATGATTAACAACTTTTAAAGTCATTACCCCGAAATAGTTAACATAAGACCCGGATTGTGTAACTAATGTATTTCCTTTTAAATCTCCTTGCTGAAGTTTTGTATGGGAATGACCTCCGATAATTGCATCAAAAACGGGAATCTTTTTTGCAAGTTTTAAATCTCTTTTATAGCCGAGGTGTGTAAGAGCAATAAAAATATCAGAAGAATCTTTGTAGCTTTTATATTTTTTTGCAACTTCAATCGGGTCTTTAAAAGAAATGTTTTTTAATTTCATGGGGCTGCTGCTGGGAATACCTTGTTTGTTTGTTTGTGTAAGACCTAAAATGCCAATTGAAATTCCGTTTTTTGTTTTCAATTTTATATAATCAACAGGTTTATTCAGTTCTGCATTATTATCAGGGAAAATATTTGCCGAAATAAACGGAAAGTCAGCTTCTTTTCTGTATATGTTAAAGTTTTTTTGACCGTAGTCAAATTCGTGATTTCCTATTGCAGAAGCATCATAAGAAATTTTATTCATTAAATCAACCATTGGGTACCCGGGATTTTTATATTGGTCAACAACGGGGTTGCCGGTAAAATTATCACCTGCCGAAAGTAAAAAAACATTATTGTATTTACTTCTGTAATGTTTCACAAAGTATGCAAGTTTTGCCATATTATCAATTTTTGCGTGCATATCATTTGTATGCAGGATAATAATTTCGGTTGTATCATTCTGCCCTGTAACTTTTGAGAATAAAGTTGATGATACCAATAATATGCCGATAAATATTCTGTTCAGTTTCTTCATAATTTATTATTTAAAGCCCAAAAATAAAAAATCCTGCCAACTTACAGACAGGATTTAGAATTGTTTTATTTGTATTTTTTATATTCCGAATCTTTTTTGATTTCTTTTCAGAATTTTATTTAAAGCTTTTGCAGGCTTTTTAAATTTATTTACAAACATCATTGAAGCAATAATGTACGGTTTATATCCTGCCTCTTTGTATGTTTCAATTCTGTATTTTTCAAAAACTTTGTCGGTTACTTCTCCTTCCTCGCAACTTAAACCTGAAATGTCAGCCGGAAGCGGATGCATATATAAAGCTTTTCCGTCTTTTGTGAGTTTAACTTTATCGTCATCAACTGTCCAATCTTTGAAGTTTGCATTTTCGGCTAATGCTTCTTTTTCAAGTTTTTTTAAACCTTCAGTATCTTTATTTTTAAGAAGTTCAGTTCTCTTTTCCATTACATGATAAGGAGCCCAACTTTTCGGGTAAATAATATCAGCATCTTTAAATGCCTCTTCCATATTGTCAACAATTTTAAACGAACCGCCGCTTTCTTTTGCTTGTTTTGCTGCAAGTTCTTCAACTTCGGGAATTAAATTATATCCTTTCGGGTAAGCAAGTTCTACATTCATTCCGAAGCGTGTCATTAAACCTATAATTCCTTGCGGAACGGAAAGAGGTTTTCCGTAACTTGGTGAATATGCCCAAGAAACTGCAATTTTTTTACCTTTTAAGTTTTCTAAACTTCCGAATTTATCAATTAAATGTTGTAAGTCAGCCATTGATTGGGTAGGGTGGTCTATATCGCATTGAAGATTTACGATGCCGGGGCGTTTGGGTAAAACACCGTTTTTATATCCGTCATCAAGTGCTTCACCGACTTCACGCATATATTTATTTCCTTCACCGAGATACATATCGTCTCTTATTCCTATGTAATCCGAAAGAAATGATATCATATTTGCGGTTTCTCTTACTGTTTCTCCGTGTGCAATTTGCGATTTTGTTTCATCAAGGTCTTGAATTTCCATTCCCAGCATATTAGATGCCGATGCAAAAGAAAAACGAGTTCTGGTTGAGTTATCTCTGAATTGTGAAACTGCTAAACCGGAATCAAAAACTTTTGATGAGATATTGTTATCACGCATATCTTTTAATATTTCAGCTACTTTTAAGACGGTTTTTAAATCGTCTTCACTTTTTTCCCACGTCAGCAGAAAGTCTTTACCGAATAATTCCGGTTTCAATTTTTTAAGTTCTTTTATTTTGTCTTTTATATTCATAATTAATGTTTTTCAATATTATTTGTCTTCGGAAATCATATAGGCAAATGCAGCGTAGAAAGCACTTGCTTTTACAAGATGTTCAATCGGTACTTTTTCATCGGGAGCATGTGCTAAAACTTCATTTCCCGGACCGAAACCTATCATCGGAATATCATAATAACCGTTAATGGTTACACCGTTTGTTGAAAAAGTCCATTTGTCAATTTTAGGTTCAGAATTAAATAAAGCTTTATATGCTTCTCTGCCTGTTTGCACAACTTTGTGGTTTTCAGGAATTTTCCATGTGGGATAGTATTTTTCCATTCCGTATTTTAAACCTGTGTATGCTTTTTCTTCATAATACAGTACTTCAACTTTTCCGCCGTGTTGAGAAACAACTTCTTCAACTTCTTTTACGGCACTTTCTTTTGTTTCTCCCCAAGTTAAGCGTCTGTCGAGATGCAAATGTGCATAATCAGAAACAGCACAAAGGGAAGGACTGCCTGATTTGAATTCAGAAATAGTAACTGTTCCTTTTCCGAGGAATTCATCATCTTTTATTCTTTCGTTAAGTTTTTCAATTTCTAATGCTGCTCTTGAAGCTTTATAAATAGCATTATCTCCTCTTTCGGGAGCAGAACCGTGACAAGAAATTCCGGCAAATGTTACACGCATCTCCATTCTTCCTCTGTGCCCTCTGTAAATATTTAAATTTGTAGGTTCGGTACTGATTGCAAAATCCGGTTTTATTTTTTCTTCTTCAACAATATATTTCCAGCATAAACCGTCGCAATCTTCTTCCATAACAGTTCCTGTAAAATAAATTGTCCAATCTCTGTCAAAACCGAGTTCTTTTAAAATTCTTCCGGAAGTTACAAAAGCTGCAGCTCCGCCTTCTTGGTCAACTGTTCCTCTCCCGTGAACAAAACCGTCTTTTATTTCACCGCCCAAAGGGTCGAATGTCCAATTGTCAAGATTTCCCAAGTCAACGGTATCCATGTGAGCATCGACAGCAAGTATTTTTTTTCCGTTACCGATTCTTCCGATAACATTTCCGAGCCCGTCAATACGAACTTCATCAAAACCGGCTTCTTCCATTTGCCTTTTTAGTTCAAGTTGAACATCTTTTTCTTCCATACTCACCGATTTAATTTTAACGAGTTTGGATAAATTTTCAGCTGTATAGTTTTTATATTTTTCAGCTGCTTCATTAATTTTTTTAATATAGTTTTCCATATATTTTAAATGTTGATTTTATTTTTTTGATTTATTGTTTTTTGAAAAAGGATGACAAAGGTAATATCTTTGTATATTTAATCAAATAAATATTTTTTTCTTATTAAAATAGTAGTTTGACATATTGTTTTTACAGTTCGACAAAATAATTATTTGCCCGGAATAATAAATTGTATATTTCGTTTCTAAAATCTAATTACAAACAAAAAATATTAATTATTTCTACTTTACGAAGTTAAAAAAATGCTCGAAATAATGAAAAAAAGTTGTTAGTTTGATTGTAAATTGTTAATTTAGAACAAATTATACAAGCTATTAATATCGCTGATTTTATTTGATAAACTTTC
>JAKISF010000031.1 GCA_021648725.1 Bacteroidales bacterium
CAAAATTGTTTACAACACCCGGGAGCTTGTAAGACCTAATCGGAAAAACATTCGAAAACATCGGCAAAAGAAACCTTATTCTATGAATTACAAAAGGTTATGACAGATTATTAACTAAACGACATTGCATTAAGAATCTAAAAAGGATATTTATTAGCATCAATAATTTTATCTGCAATTTTACGTCTTGCACCGATTACATTAACACCGTCAACTTTTGTAAAACGTTTCATTCCCATTAACATTCCCATTTTTTCATTTCCTTCGGCAAATGAGTTTAATGCATCATCCCCGAACTTCTTAATGGCTGCTGCTGTGTCATAAATATAGACATCAAGCATAGTTTTATAAAGTTCTGCTTTATCTTCGCCTTTCATATTTTGTATTTTCTCAACACGTAACATAAAGGATTCTGCTGCATAGGTCAACATTAACATATCGGCTGCTGCAAATAATAATTCTTGCTCATCTTGTAACTTGTCTTGAAATTTCTGAGCTGCTGCTCCTGCAACCATTAAAATTGCTTTTTTGAAATTCTTAACGGCTCCTTTTTTCAACTCAAAATAATCTTGCGTTGTTTCACCAAAATCAGGAATTCCCATCAGTTCTTTTCCGACTTCCATTGCAGGGCCTAAAATGTCAATTTCACCTTTGAATGCTCTTTTAAGCAATTCACCGACCATAACCATTCGGTTAATCTCGTTGGTACCTTCAAAAATTCTGTTTATACGTGCATCACGATATGCTCTTTCAACATCAGTTTCGGCAGAATATCCCATTCCTCCGTATATTTGAACACCTTCATCTACAACATAATCCAAAACTTCTGAACCGTAAACTTTACCGATTGAAGCTTCAATTGCATATTGTCGAAGACCTTCTAAGGAAGCTTTCCCTTTATCCATTCCTTCTGCAACATAAGCATTTATAGCATCATCAACATTTTGAGTTGCTCTGTAAATAAGAGATTCAGCTGCAAATGTTCTGATTGCCATTTCAGCTAATTTGTGTTTAATTGCACCGAATTGAGCAATTTGTGTTTTAAATTGCTTTCTTTCGTTTGCATAACCTACTGAACTTGTAAGAACAGCTTTTGCAGCACCGATACATGCGCCGCCAAGTTTTAAACGACCAAGATTCAAAATATTTAATGCGATTTTGAAACCGCCGTCTCTGTCTCCTAATAAATTCTCAACAGGAATCTTAACATTTTCATAATAAACTTGAACGGTAGAAGAACCTCTGATACCCATTTTTTCTTCTTCAGCACCAATTGTTACGCCGTCCCATTTACTTTCAACAATAAATGCAGATAAGTTTTTATCATCACCTATTTTCGCAAATACAATGTGAATATCTGCTATTCCGCCATTGGTAATCCAAATTTTTACACCGTTTAATGTGTAATATTTGCCGTCATCACTCAATATAGCTTTTGATGTTCCTGAATTCGGGTCGGAACCGGCTTCTGCTTCTGTTAAACAATAAGCACCGATTAATTCGCCGCTTGCAAGTTTCGGTAAATATTTCTTTTTTTGGTCTTCATTACCGTAGTAGAGTATAGGTAAAGTTCCGATACCTGTATGTGCAGAAAATGCGACAACGTAAGAAAAACCTCCGCCCATTGCTTCAACAACTCTCATTGATGTAACCGTATTCTGTCCGAAACCTTCGTATTCTTCCGGAACAGAAACACCTAACAAGCCAAGCTCGCCGGCATCTTTTAAAAGTTTTGTTAAAAGCTCACGATCATGTTTGTCGAGATCATCTACTTTCGGCAATATTTTAGTTCTAAGAAAATCATGGCAAGTTTCTGCCATCATATTCTGTTCTTCGTTAAATTCTTCGGGGATGAATATATCTTCAAAGGATGTTTCTTTTACCAGAAATTCACCGCCTTTTAATGTTTTTTTATCCATTTTATTTAGATTTTAGACATTAGATTATAGACATTAGATTTTAATCTTCTTTTGTCTGATATCTATAATCTATTGTCTCATTTATAATAATTCAAATATTCCGGCACCACCTTGTCCTGTTCCGATGCACATTGTTACCATACCGTATTTTTGTTTTCTTAATTTCATTTCGTTAAGAAGTTGTACGGTAAGTTTTGCTCCGGTTGCGCCAAGTGGATGTCCCATTGCTATTGCTCCGCCGTTTACATTTACAATGTCAGAATTCATTTTCAATTCTTTTAAAACTGCAAGTGATTGAGATGCAAAAGCTTCATTAAGTTCGAATTGCTCAATGTCAGCCATTTTCATTCCGGCATGTTTCAATACCTTCGGAATTGCTGCAATCGGCCCGATACCCATTTTGTAAGGTTCAACACCGGCAACTTGATAGTCAACTAATCGAGCAATCGGTGTAAGATTATATTCTTTCACAATTTTTTCAGAAACGACCAATACAAAAGCTGCTCCGTCTGACATTTGCGAAGAATTACCTGCTGTAACTGTTCCGCCTTGTTGAAAAACACCCTTTAACCTTGCTAAACCGTCAATGTTGGATTTTCGGGGGCCTTCGTCTTTATCAACAATATATTTACGTGTTTGCTTTTTACCGTCTGCAAAATAATCATCCGTAATTTCAATCGGCACAATTTGACTGTCGAATTTACCGTCTGCTTGAGCATTTAAAGCTTTAACATGAGAATTTAAAGCAAATTCATCTTGTTGTTCACGAGTTATATTATATTCTTTAACAACAGCTTCTGCCGTTAAGCCCATTCCGTGCCAATAATCAGGGTGTGTTTTTGCAACTGTCGGGTTCGGTAGAGATCGCCAACCGCCCATTGCAATTTGAGACATTGTTTCAGCACCTCCGGCTATAATCATATCTGCCATTCCTGCTCTTATTTTTGCAGTAGCAATAGCAATTGATTCTAAACCTGATGCACAATATCTGTTAATTGTTGAGCCGGGAACTTCAATTGAGTCCATGCTCATGATAGAAATCATTCTGCCCATATTTAAACCGCTTTCAGCTTCGGGGAATGCATTTCCGACAACTATATCGTCAATTCTTGATTTTTCTATTTGCGGAAAATCGTTCATTAAATGTCTGACAACGGCTACTGCGATATCATCGGGGCGAGTAAATTTAAACTTGCCTCGTGGTGCTTTACCTATTGCCGACCTGTATCCGCCAACTATATATGCTTCCATATTATTTAGATTTTAGATATTAGATTTTAGACATTAGATTTTGAACTGTCTATTGTATCTAATAACATTAATGATTACTTTTTAATTTGTTTTGTAAACCTCTGCTCATCTTCTGGATTTCATCTATATTTTCTAATAGACTATCAGAAGTTTCTTTATCAAAATAATCCAATTTTGAAGCTATAATAACCTGTGTTTGCAATTCATAGGAAGAACCATTTGAAATTCCGAGAAAATGATTAAATTCTTTATCTGAGTTTCTTCCGGCTCCTTCTGCAATGTTTGAAGGAACAGAAACAGACGATCTTCTCATTTGAGAAGTTAAACCATATTTCTCTTCAGTCGGAAACTTATCAGTTGCTTTGTAAATTGTAACAGCCAAATTAATTCCTTTTTTCCAAATATTTAGTTCTTTTAAATTATGCATATTTTATCTTTTGATAGTGAGATTTTACTTATATCTAGATTTAAGACTTTTAGATGATTAGTTTTTGAAGTCTCCTTAATTTCTATTGTCTAAAATCTATTGTCTTATATTTAATTCCGTAAAATTTTACCTTTAGTTATCAAACTTTGCATTCTTTCAAGCGTTTTCTTTTGCATACATAGCTCAATAAATGCTTTTCGTTCAAGTTCTAACAAATATTTTTCCGTAACTTCAGTCATGGGTTGAGAAATATCACCTCCTGCCATAACATAGCCGAGTTTTTCAGCAATTAATTTGTCGTGTTCAGACATGTAACCGCCTACGGTAAAACTGTCTGCTCCTACGAGATACATTCCGTGTACTTCTTTTCCGAGAACTTTTACATTTGTTCTTGGTGCAGGTTGCGTATATCCTTTTTCTACCATTTGCAATGCAACTTTTTTAGCATAAGGAAGTTGATCAATATCGCTGACAATAACTTCATCGATTCCTTCACGTAAGTAACCTAAATCAAATGCTTCGTAAGCTGATGTTGAAACTTTTGCTTGTCCGATAGTCAGGTAGCGGTTAAGATATGCATTGTTCCGAATATCTCCTTCTTTTATTTCATCTCCGAGACGAAGGGCAAATTCTTTTGTTCCGCCACCGCCGGGGATAACGCCTACTCCAAATTCAACAAGTCCCATGTAAGTTTCTGCGTGAGCAATTACTTTGTCAGAGTGCATGGAAAGTTCGCACCCGCCGCCGAGTGCCATACCGTGCGGACAGGCAATGACCGGAATTGATGAATAACGCAAACGCATCATTGTATTTTGGAACATTTGAACGGAATAATTTAGTTCGTCCCATTCTTGCTCCACAGCCATCATAAATATCATACCGACATTTGCTCCGGCTGAAAAATGATCGGCTTCGTTTGAAATAACTACGGCTTTATAATCAGCTTCTGCTAAATCAATTGCTTTGTTTAATGCTTGTAGAGTTCCGCCGCCTATTACATTCATTTTAGAATGAAATTCAACATTAAGAACGCCGTCACCTATATCAAAAACAGTTGCTTCTTCGTTTGTATAAACAACATTTGTTTCTCGTAAAATATCGAGTGAAATCAGATCTTCACTACCCGGAATTACTTTGTATGATTTAGACGGAATATCATAATATAATTTTTGTCCGCCTTCAACTTTGTAGAACGATTTTGCACCGCTGTCAAGCATGTCATAAACCCATTTTGCAGGTTTTCTGCCGATTTCTTCCATTGCTTTTACGGTTTCTTCAACGCCGACTGCATCCCAAGTTTTAAATGGCCCGAGTTTCCAACCGAAACCGGCATTAAGAGCATCATCAATTTTATACAATGCATCGGTAATTTCGGGAATACGATTTGATGAATACCAAAACAGAGCATAAAAACTGTCTCGCATGAATTCTCCTACTTTGTCTTTGTCAGCCATGAAAATTTTTACACGTTTTCCTATATCTTCCACGCCTTTTGTTTTTTCAAAAACTTTAAATTTAGGTCGTGCATCAACGGTATATTCCATTGTCTCAAAATCGAGAGTCGGAAATGTTTTTTTACCGTCAACCATCACTTTTGTTGAAAAACCTTTTTTAGATTTTGAACCGAGCCAACCTTCTTTCAGCATTTTCTCAACATAATCCGGAATTTGGAAAAACTCGTTTCCTTCATCCTTTGTACTGTCTTTTATACCGTTTGCAACATGAACCAAAGTGTCTAAACCAACAATATCAGCCGTTCTGAAGGTTGCTGATTTTGCACGACCGATGATAGTTCCTGTAAGTTTATCCATTTCAGTAATATTTAAACCGTAGTTTTTCACATTATTGAAAAGATACATGATTGAGAATGTTCCGATACGGTTAGCAATAAATGCCGGTGTATCTTTTGCATGAACAGTTGTTTTTCCCAGGAATCTGCGAGCATAATCGCCTAAAAATTCAATTACTTCAGGATCTGTTTTTGTTGACGGTATGATTTCAAAAAGTTTTAAATACCTCGGCGGATTAAAGAAATGTGTTCCGCAGAAATGTTTTTGAAAATCTTCGCTTCGCCCTTCGAGCATTTGTTCAATAGAAATACCGGAAGTATTTGTTGTAATCAACGTTCCTTTTTTTCGATATTTCTCTACATTTGCAAAAACTTGTTGCTTGATGTCCAGTCTTTCAATTACAACTTCAATTACCCAGTCGCAATTTGAGATGTCTTTTAAATCGTCATCAAAATTACCCGTGGTAATACGTTTTGCAAATTCTTGTCTGTAAATTGGTGTGGGTTTTGATTTTAACGATGCTTTTAATGCATCGTTAACAATGCGGTTTCGCACTGCTTTGGTTTCAAGTGTCAGACCTTTAGCTTTTTCAGCATCTGTCAATTCACGAGGAACGATGTCGATTAGTAATACTTCGAGACCGATATTCGCAAGATGACAAGCGATACCGGAACCCATTACTCCGGAACCGAGCACTGCCACTTTTTTAATTCTTCTTGCCATGATGTATAAATATTAGTATTTAGATATTTGATTTGTTTTGTTTAATATTTGCAGGGTTTTCCTGATAAGCTATATTGTTAATTGTATCTATAACCTTATAAAATATCTTCAAGTCATTTTTTGAAACGTTTTCAAAAACTTTTTTGTTAAAATCAATCAGTATTTTTTTTACAAACTTTCTTTTTTCAATTCCGCAATTTGTAAGAAATATCTTCATAATTCTTTTATCATGCAGGTCTACTTCTTTTCGTATAAAGTCTTGGTCTTCCATTTTCTTTAATACTCGGCTTAAACTTGTCGGTTCCATTCCGAGCCTTGCAGCTATTTGAGTTGCCGGAGTGCCTTCTCTGTCAATGTTTACAAGTATATATGCAACTGTTTGAGAGGTGTCGTGCTGAGAAGCTATTCGGTTGTACATCTTTGTGAGGGAGTGCCATGTTCCTTTGATGTGAAAGTCTATTGTATCTTTTAAGTTCATAAAACAATATTATGCATGCATTGCAAATTTACAAATAAAATCTTATGCATGCAAGGTATTATTTGTTTTTTTTTAATCTTTGTTTTGCTGTCTTTTTAAATTAAATCTTTTTCTTTGTTGAAAAGTCTGATTTATGATAAGCATAAGTGATTTGAATATTAATTTTAAGAATGAAATTGTTTTTAAACATTTTTCGCTAAATGTTAATAAAGGAGAAAAGATTGCTGTTACCGGCAAATCAGGAAAGGGAAAAACCACTTTATTAAATTTACTTGCAGGCTTTATTCCATATTTTGAGGGCGAAATAAAAATTAAAGGAATTTCTTTAAAACCTGAAAATATTTCTGAAATTAGAAAGCATATTGCGTGGCTTCCGCAAGATACATTTTTGAATTTAAAAACAGCAGAAGAACTTCTATATGCACCTTTTGAGTTTCTGTTAAACAAAGAAAAAAAACCTTCAGGAAAAGAAATTTTAGACATCTTTAATGAATTTGATTTGCAAGAAGAACTACTAACAAAAAAAATTAAAGAAATTTCAGGAGGACAAAAACAACGAATTATTCTTGCAAGTTGCTTGTTGTTAAAAAAGCCTTTGCTGCTTATTGATGAACCGACATCGGCATTAGATGATAAAATAAAAAGGAAAGTAACAGATTTTATTCTAAACAAAAAAGAGATAACTGTAATAGCGGCAACTCATGATGATTATTGGATTAAAAATTCCGGTAAAGTGATTGAGTTGTAATATTTGGGATTAATTGAGATTGAAATGGAAAAGGTTATTGATATAAATTATTTTGAGCTTTTTACCGGTTATGCATTGATGCTTATTCCGGTGCTTGCTCTTTGGTATTACAAAACCGGACTGGTAAAAGATACAATAATTGCAACAGCAAGAATGACTGTTCAGCTTTTGCTTGTAGGTTTATATCTAGAATATATTTTTGAACTGAATAACGCCCTAATTAATGTCAGTTGGGTAATTGTTATGTCAATAATAGCTACATATACAATTATCCAAAGGAGCGGTTTAAAATTTAGATTGTTTTTTATTCCGGTTTTATTATCCGGTATTATAAGTATTGCTGTGACAGATACGTATTTTTTAGGCTTTGTCGTAAAAATAGACAATGTTTTTGATGCTCGTTATTTTATTCCGGTTACGGGAATGCTACTCGGAAACACAATTAGAAATGTAATTATTGCTCTTGATGCCTATTATAAAAGAATTGATGAAGAGGAAAATTTATATCGTTGGTACTTGGCAAACGGAGCAACCAAAAAAGAAGCTCTTTTACCTTTTATGCGCAATGCTCTAAAAACCGCATTTAATCCCATAATTGCAACAACGGCAATTATGGGTTTAATTTCTTTGCCGGGTATGATGACAGGGCAAATTTTGGGAGGAAGCAACCCAAATGTTGCGGTAAAGTATCAGATTATGCTGTTAATTACAATATTTTCTTCAGCGGTATTAAATGTTGTTTTAACAATAGTCTTTTCAAATCGCTTTGCTTTTGACGGTTTTGGCAATTTAAAGAAAGGGATTTTCAGACGCTAAGAATAAAACAGAACACAACAAGGTATAGTCAGGCACATACGATAAATGCCATATTTATACAAATAAATAAACAAGCTATGCATTTAGTGTAAAATTATTGTATGTTTGTCAAATATCACAAATAAAAACACTAATATGTACTTTAACTGGGAAAGAGAATATGAAACAGGAGTTGAAAAAATTGATTCTCAACACAAAAAATTAGTAGAAATGATAAATCAGTTATATAAAGATTTAGTAATAAACAATAATATTAATTCTCTGAACGAAGTTATAATGGATTTAAAAATATATACAATATTTCATTTCAGTACAGAGGAAAAATTATTTAAAAAATACAATTATCAAGGTGAAGATTATATTTCACACATAAAAAAGCATGAACAATTTAAAAAGAAGATTGCAGATTGCCTGGGAGACACAACATCTTCAAAAAAAGAACTTGCATATAATATTTCCGAATACCTTAAAAATTGGTTAATCCACCATATTCTTGATACAGATATGAAATTTGCAAGTTTTTTAAAGCAAAATAACTTTACGGAAATTACAACTAATGATAATTCCTAAACGTGCATTAAAAAACAGCCGACAATTTTTTTTTTCTTTATATTTTCTCGTTGTCAAATTAATATTCAGTTTTATCTTCTTTTCTTTCCCAGTCTTTAAACGCCTTTAAAGCTTCTTCTCTTGATATTTGAATGTTAGGGATTTTTCTTTTTTCGAACGGCAAAGCAATTTCTTCATATATAAAAGAATCATCAAAACCGATATCTTTTGCGTCTTTTTTTGTGTTTGCAAAATATAATTTATCAAGCCTTGCCCAGTAAATTGCACCGAAACACATAGGACAAGGCTCACAAGATGTATAAATTTCACAACCGGACAAATTAAATGTATTTAATTTATCGGCAGCTAATCTTATTACAGAAACTTCTGCATGTGCGGTCGGGTCATTGTTTTCAGTAACCTTATTACTTGCTTTAGCTATAATTTTACCATTTTTTACAATAATCGCACCGAAAGGCCCGCCTCCGTTTTTAACACTTTCTATTGACAGCTTAATTGCTTCTGCCATAAATTTCTCTTCCTTTTCCATCAGCATAAATTTTTACCAAAGATATAGAAAATATTTTTAGAATTTATACGGCAACAACTTCTTTAATTTCCGGAATTGCATTTTTTAAAGCATTTTCAACACCGAATTTTAATGTTTGAACACTCATCGGGCATGTTCCGCAAGCTCCGATTAAGCGAACATTAACGGTTAAATCATCAAGAAAATCAACAAATTCAATATCTCCTCCGTCTGCATTCAGGTATGGCCTTACAAGTTCAAGAACTTCGTTTATTCTTATTATATATTGTTTTTTTTCAGAATCACTCATTTTTTGGGTTGTCAGAATGAATATTTTATGTTGAACAACCCGCATTAGGGTCTATTTCAACTTTTTTTGTCGGATCTAATTTTGAGTTTCGTTCTTCAATTTTTTCTGCTACTTTTTTCGCTAATTCGGTAAATGCTTTTCCTGTAACGGAATTTTCATCAAGAGATACCGGCTTTCCTTCATCTCCCGACTCTCTTATACTTTGCACCAACGGAATTTGTCCGAGCAAAGGAATTTCCATTCGTTCAGCTAAATCTTTTAATCCGTCTTTTCCGAAAATATAATATTTGTTGTTCGGAAGTTCTTCCGGAGTAAACCAAGACATATTTTCAATGAAACCGATAACAGGAACCTCTATTTTTTCTGCTTTAAACATACTAACACCTCTGAGTGCATCTGCCAGTGCAACTTGTTGCGGTGTGCTGACAATTATGGCTGCGGTAACGGGCATTGCCTGCACAATTGTTAAATGGATATCTCCCGTTCCCGGAGGTAGATCCATTATAAAATAGTCTAAATCACCCCAGTCTGTATCTTTAACAAATTGATTTATGGCACTTGTAGCCATTGCACCTCTCCATATTAAAGCATCTTCGGGTTTAACAAAAAAGCCGATTGACAACATTTTAATGCCGTGTCCCTCAATAGGAATTATAACATCTTTGCCGTTTATTTTTTTTACTTCGGGGTGAGCACCTTCAACACCCAACATTTTAGGAATTGACGGCCCGTAAACATCTGCATCCAACAAACCAACTTTTGCTCCGCTTTTTGCTAAAGCAATTGCAAGATTAACCGAAACCGTTGATTTTCCTACACCGCCTTTTCCGGATGCAACAGCAAGGATATTTTTAACTCCGGGTAACACTTTTTGTTCGTCCGTTCTTCCGGCAGAAATCTTTTGAACTTTAATTTTCGGAACAGACTTAATATTTACAGAAATATCTTTTGAAAGTTTTTTGTTGATAAGCTTGATACAAGCCGACTCTATTGATTTCGTAAACGGATTACTTTTTGGCAAATCAACAGAAAATGATATTTTATTATCTTCTGAAACTAACGAGTTAATAGCATTTAAACTTATTAAATCTTTACCTGTTTCGGGGTCTTTAATTTCGGAAAGAACCGTCAGAACCTCTTCAATACTGTACTTCATTGTCTTGTGCTTAATAAATCTTAATAAAAATAAAGTGCAAATATATGAATTTAGATTGATTCTAAACAAGGCTTTTGTAAAATAAATTTTTCTTTTGGATTAAAAAGCATTATAAAACGCTATTCTGGTTGCCAAAAGTGTTTTTCAAAGTCAACAATTCTGTTGTTTTCAACTTTAATTCCTTCGTTTTCTAACAATTCCTTCATAGTGTCCATGTTTGCAAAATGTTTTTTTCCTGTCAGCAAACCGTTTCTGTTAACAACTCTGTGTGCAGGAACAGGGGGAATATGTAATTCTGATTTGTTTAAAGCCCACCCGACCATTCTGGCGGATTGTGCCGAACCTAAAAATCTTGCAATAGTGCCATAGCTGGTAATTTTTCCGAAAGGAATTTTGCGTGTTACGTTGAACACGTTTTCATAAAAGTTATTTTTCATTTTGGTTTTTTGGTGTTTGTTGTTTTATTTTATTAGTGTTTTTGTTTAAATAAAAAATCTTTTTCTTTTTTTGTAAGACTGTTATATCCTTTATCTTTAATTTTATCTAATATTCTGTCAACTTCTTCT
Organism: Bacteroidales bacterium; assembly: GCA_021648725.1. Lineage (NCBI taxonomy): Bacteria > Pseudomonadati > Bacteroidota > Bacteroidia > Bacteroidales > Bacteroidales bacterium. The sequence goes on from JAKISF010000031.1 coordinate 11,263, forward strand.
TGGTTTCCTTTTTTTGAAGAATTATAATCCCAATCTGATTTGGGTTTCCTGTATTTTAATCCTCTTGTTGCCCTCATTTTAGATCTTTTACGCTCTGTTTTCCCGGTTGTAAACCACGAAAAAATTGAGTTCAAAAAGTTGTTAAAAGAGCGTGTAATATCTTTTCCGTTTCTGATGGCATAACCAAACCAAAGACCGTAAACTGACCCTCCCATGTGGGCAATATGGGCGATGCCGTCGGAAGCACTTCCTCCGGTTTTTAAATTTCCGGCTAAACCCATTAAATCAAGAATAAATGCAACTATTGCAATATACTTTATTTTAACAGGACCTAAAAACAATAAATGCATAATATAGTCTGGTTTATAAGCAACAACTGCAAAAACTATTGACATAACTGCAGCAGAAGCACCTATAATTCCCACACTTGTATCTTTTAAAAGATAATTTATTCCCAGGTGTAAAAGTGCACCGGCTAAACCTCCGAGAAGATAAACGGCAAGCATCTGCTTTTCATTAAAGTATTTTAAAAACATTTTTCCGAACCAGAACAGCCACAACATATTCATTAATATATGCATAAATCCGTCATGCAGAAACATATATGTAATCAATGTCCAAGGTTGATAAATAAGTTCTTCAAAAGAACCGGGGACACTTAGGTATGATTTTGCATCATCGGGTAAAAAAAGGAAGACAATAAAAAACAGGACAAATGCTGCTACGTTAATATAAATTAACTTAATCAACATTGAACCTCTTTTAAAAGTTTCTAATATTTCATTCTTTTTGTTAATCATACTTAAATTTAATACGGTGTGTAAAAATTACTTTTCGGCCCTTTGCCCTTGCCCCAAATCTTAATAAGAATAAAACCGAACAACATACCTCCGAGGTGTGCAAAGTGTGCAATGTTGTCCCCCTCTGCATTGTTAATGCCCAAAAGCAATTCAAGAGCACCGTAACCGATTACAAAAAACTTTGCTTTTATAGGAATCGGAACAAACATCAGTTGCAATTCAACATTCGGAAATAACATGCCGAAAGCCAATAAAATTCCGAACACAGCACCTGAGGCCCCGACGGTAGGAACAAACATAATACTTTCTGCCGTTCTTAGATTTATTTGACTGAACATATCTAAGCCTTCCGGAGAAACTCCGGAAACTAATGCTTGGTACTGAAAGTACTGCACTAAAGAATGAAGTACTGCTGCACCCAAACCTGTAACAAAAAAATAAATCAAAAACTTTTTTGCCCCCCAAACACGTTCTATAACTTGTCCGAATAACCACAAGGCATACATATTAAAAACCAAATGCATTAATCCGCCGTGCATAAACATATGTGTAATAACCTGGTATGGTTTGAACAGTTCGGATTTAAAAAAATACAGCCCAATTTCGCGAGCTACAATAACATTACTTGACGATTCAATTAAAAAAGAAACAGCAAAAACTGCGACATTAATTATTAACAGTCCTTTTACTGCTTGGGGGATATTTGATAAAATGTTTTGCTTTCTGTACATATCTTTTGTTTAATTTTATGCAAAAATACTAAAAGTTTCATAAATTACTTTCGTAACGGTAAATACTAAAAAATATTTAATATTTTTACAAAAAATAGATTGTCTTTTTATGGCTGCAAAACAAAATAATAATTCGGTTTGGAGAGTACGAGGAGCACATTTTCTCTCAATTGTAAGTATTACCATGGTGTTACTTATGATAGGAGTTGTTGCCTTAATGCTTTTTAATGCAAAAAAATTGTCAGATTATGCAAAAAAAAATATCGGCTTTACCGTATTTATTGAACACAACACAAAACCTGCCGAGATACAAAGGTTAGAAAATGCTCTTCAAATTGCTGAATATTCTGTTTCTGCAGAATTTGTTTCAAAAGAAAAAGCTGCACTTATTATGAAAGAGGAGCTGGGAAAAGACTTTACAAAAGTTCTGGGATATAATTCTTTGCCAAACTCAATTGAGGTAAAACTATACCCTGAATATACTTCCGAAGACAGTATTTTAAATATTAAAAACAAGTTGAAACGGTTTAGTTTTATAAAAGACATTTACTATCAACCCTCTTTAATTTCGTTTATAAATGATAACGTCAGAAAAATGAGTATTGTCGGCATTATTATTACTGCATTTCTGTTAATGATTGCCGTGAGTTTAATTAATAACACAATTCGCCTGTCTATTTTTTCAAAACGATTATTAATAAGAACCGCACAATTAGTAGGTGCAACAAAAAGTTATATAAGAAAACCGTTTATTATTAAAAGTATAATTTCGGGAATTTTAAGTGCTGCACTATCATCGTTGGTTTTGGTAATGTTAATACTGGTTTTGCAAGAAAACTTTGAAAACATAATTAGTTTTGAAGGTTTAATAGAAATTGTTGTGTTTATTTTTGTTTTCGGAATAATTATTACCGGAATTTCCGGAAGGTTTGCCGTAAGTAAATATCTTAACTTAAAAACTGATGATTTGCATTTTGAATACTAAACTTTCGGATCTCATTTCAGGTTGCAATTTCTTGCACGAAGCACCCTGTACATGTTCTGGATTGCTTGATTTTATCAAAATTCAAAAACGGATAAGAATTTTTGCAGCCTTAAATAATATTTTAAAAGTATTTCAGTTGTATAATTTGTATTATATTTGCAAAAAACAGACAATTAATATCATATTTTATGAAAGATAGTTCACAAAAATCAGGCTTTGCTTTGGGAAAGCAAAACTATTATTTACTTGCCTTCGGTTTCGTAATAATAATTGCTGGTTTTCTGTTAATGATAGGCGGCGGAACAGATGACCCGAACATTTTCAATGAAAAAGAACTGTTCAGTTTCAGGCGGGTAACCCTAGCTCCGATAATAATTCTTTTCGGCTTTGTATTTGAAATTTATGCAATAATGAAAAAGCCTAAGGAAACAGAAGAATAATTCATCTTCAAAATCATTATTTTTTAATAACGGTATTAAAACAAATAAATGGATTGGATAGAAGCCCTTGTTTTGGGACTTATTCAGGGGTTAACCGAGTTTTTGCCTGTCAGCAGCAGCGGACATCTTGAAATAGCAAAAGTAATATTCGGCGACAATTCTTTACCCCAAGAGAGTTTAATTTTTACCGTAGTTTTGCATTTTGCAACAGCATTAAGCACCCTTGTTGTTTTCAGAAAAGAAGTTTTTGAAATAATTAAAGGACTATTTCAACTTAAAGTAAATGAAGAGTTTATTTTTTCGGTTAAGATAATTGTTTCAATGATCCCGGCTGCAATAATCGGTTACTTCTTTGAAGAACAGTTAGAATCTCTTTTTTCCGGACGCATTATGATGGTCGGATTTATGTTGCTGATTACTGCCCTGTTGTTGATTTTAGCAGATAAAGCAAAAACAACCGAAAAAAAAGTTTCCTTTTTAGGTGCTTTAATAATCGGAGTTTCGCAAGCAATTGCGATGTTGCCGGGCATTTCTCGATCGGGAGCAACGATATCTACTTCTGTTTTGCTTGGAGTTGACAGAGAAAAAGCTGCACGATTTTCTTTTTTAATGGTTGTTCCGTTAATTCTCGGAAAAGTTGCAAAAGATATTCTCGGAGGAGGAATACAATTTGAAAATTCACAATTTACAAGTCTAGGCATAGGCTTCGTTTCTGCATTTATTGCCGGTTTATTAGCATGCAGCTGGATGATATCAATTGTTAAACGCAGCAAACTAAGTTATTTTGCTGTATATTGCTTGATTATAGGAATTCTTGCAATATCGTATGCTTTGTTTTTTATATAAAGTAAAATAATCTTTTATGTCTTCAGAATTAACTGATTTTCAAAACGGTAAGTTAATATTAATTGATAAGTATAAAGACTGGACATCTTTTGATATAGTAAATAAAATCAGGAGTTCGTTAAAATACCGCTTCAACATAAAAAAAATAAAAGTCGGACATGCCGGAACTCTAGACCCTTTAGCAACCGGATTATTAATTGTAGGGACAGGAAAAAAAACAAAAGAATTACAAATACACCAAGATGCCCCAAAAGAATATTTGACAACAATTAAACTCGGAGCGACAACTCCTTCTTTTGATTTAGAAACGGAGGTCGATGAAACTTTTTCAATAAATGAATTAACAAACGAAAAAATAGAAGGTGTTATTTTAAGCTTTAAAGGAAAACAAAAACAAATACCCTCTTCTTATTCCGCTAAATGGATAAACGGTAAAAGAGCTTATGACAGTGCTCGAAAGGGTATTAAAGTTGAATTAAAACCGGCAGATATTGAAATCTATAATATTGAAATAATTAAAATAAATCTTCCAAATATTGAATTAAGAATTAATTGCAGCAAAGGAACCTATATAAGGGCAATAGCAAGAGATATAGGGAGAAAACTTAATAACGGAGCACATTTAACAATGCTAAAAAGAACAAAAATAGGAGAATATTTTGTTGAAGATGCAATAACAGTTGATGAGTTTCAAAAATTATTGTAACTTTGCGGGTCTTTTCTATTATATATATTATATTTATATGAAATTATCACAATTTATATACGACTTACCGAAAGAATTAATTGCCCAATATCCGGCAGAAAACAGGGATGATTCTCGTTTATTGGTATTACACAAAAAAAGCGGAAAGATTGAACATAAAATCTTTAAGGACGTTATAAATTATTTTAATACGAACGACTTATTTGTTTTTAATAATACAAGAGTTTTTCCGGCACGCTTAAAAGGTATAAAAGAAAAAACAGGAGCAAAAATAGAAGTTTTTCTTTTGAGAGAACTTAACAGAAAGCAGCGTTTGTGGGATGTTTTAGTAAGCCCGGCAAGAAAAATAAGAATAGGAAATAAACTATATTTCGGCGATTCGGAAACATTAGTCGCAGAAGTTATTGACAATACAACTTCAAGAGGTCGGACTCTTCGTTTTTTATATGACGGTGATTATGACGAGTTTAAAGAAACGCTTACAAACCTCGGAGAAACCCCTTTGCCTTCCTTTGTCGGCAGACCCACAGAGCCGGAGGACAGTGAAAGGTACCAAACAATCTTTGCAAAAGAAGAAGGTGCTGTTGCTGCTCCTACCGCAGGGCTCCATTTCAGCAAAATTCTGCTAAAAAAGTTTGAAATAAAAGGAATAAAAACAATCTCTATTACTTTACATGTCGGCTTGGGAAATTTCAGAACCATAAATGTTGAAGATTTAACAAAACACAAAATGGATAACGAACAAATTGAAGTTATCCAAGATACTGCAAATATTGTTAATTATGCCAAAAGTAATAAACATAAAATTTGTGCCGTCGGAACAACGGTTATCAGAACGTTAGAAAGTGCCGTTACTGTAACCGGCTTACTGAAACCCTACAGCGGATGGACAAATAAATTTGTTTTCCCCCCTTACGATTTCCTTTTAGCAGATGCTATGATTACAAACTTTCATTTGCCGAAATCAATTCCGTTAATGTCGGCATCAGCGTTCGGAGGATATAAAAATATAATGAAGGCATATAAAGTTGCAATCAAAGAAGGGTATAAATTCGGAACGTACGGAGATGCAATGTTAATAATATAATGCTTTATTTTTGACAATAAATCTGCTTAACATTTTAGAGAACACGCTTTTACAAAAAATAAAACCAACCCGTTTTTTGGGAAACCCCTGACATACAACAATATGCCGGCTCTTGTATTATAACAGCAAAGCAATTCACTTCTCTGCAACTTACAAAAACACTTTCAGATAATGTTAAAAAACACACCGACAAGGGTGTCCTTCTAGTTGCTAGGACAATACGCTCTGCCGACGCGACTAGTACCTCTGTATGATAAATATCATTGAAAAGACTTTGTAGTTTTCATAACTTTATCATTGAAAACTATAAAAAATGAATTTTATGAATCTGACAGAAATAAGAAACGAAAGAACGCAACTTTTAAATTATCTGTGGGACTTTCAAAAACAAAACGGGTATATCAGCACTTCAGATATTAAAAAATTATCACAAGAACTTGGTATATCTTGGATTGAAATAGAAGGCGTAATTTCATTTTACCACTTTTTTAAAAGAAAACCGACAGGAAAATATACTATTTATTTAAACAACAGTATGATTTCTGAGTTAAAAGGGTTTCATAAAATAAAAGAAGCTTTTGAAAAAGAAACCGAAACAAGCTTCGGAACAACAGATGCAACCGGTACTTTCAGCCTGTTTGAAACGGCCTGTATCGGCTTAAGCGACCAAGAACCCGCAGCATTAATAAACTTCAAACCGGTTATTAATCTTACCCCTAAAAAAGTAAAAGAAATAATAGGCCGGCTTAAAAAAGGCGGCAATCTTGATGAAATAGAAGACACTCCCAAAGACCGTATCATCTACAAAAATGATAAAGGAGAAGCCGTTCTTTTCCGAGATTACAATGAAGGCGAAGCTGTAATGAAGCTGATAAAAAAAAGACCGGAAGAAGTAATTGAAGAAATTAAAGAGTCAGGGTTATCCGGCAGAGGCGGAGCTTTTTTCCCGACAGGTCTAAAGTGGGAGTTTGCAAAACAATCTCACGGACTTCAAAAATATGTTATTTGCAATGCCGACGAAGGAGAACCCGGAACATTTAAAGACAGGGTGTTAATAAATCAGTTGCCGGGCTTGTTAATTGAAGGAATGATTACCGGAGCCTATGCAGTCGGTGCCTCAAAAGGTATTATTTATTTAAGAGCGGAATATAGGTATTTAAGAAAAAAACTGGAGAATACCATAAATCGTTTCTACAAAATAGGATTATTAGGAGAAAACATACTCGGAAAAAATTTTGATTTTGACCTAAGTATTATGCAAGGTGCCGGAGCGTATGTTTGCGGAGAAGAAACAGCTTTAATAGAATCATTAGAAGGACACAGAGGAGGCCCCAGAACAAAAGTTTATTTCCCTGTTGAAAAAGGTTACTTAGAAAAACCTACAGTTGTAAATAATGTTGAAACATTCTGTGTTGCCGCACGAATAATGGAATACGGAAGTGTCTTTTACAGTTCAAAAGGAACAGCAAAAACAAAAGGAACAAAATTACTTTCAATTTCAGGAGACTGTAATAAACCCGGAATCTATGAAATCGAATGGGGAATGACGATTCAAGAAATGCTCGACCTTTGCGAAGCAAAAGATACAAACTACATTCAATTCAGCGGACCCTCGGGAACCGTTCTTACAAAAAAAGATTTTAAAAGAAAGATTTCAGGAGAAGATTTAATTTGCGGAGGTTCGGTTATGATATTTAATTCAAAAGTTGACATTTTTGATATTCTCACTAATTTTTCTAACTTCTTTATTGCTGAATCTTGCGGACTTTGTACTCCGTGCAGAGCCGGAAACTATTTAATAGGAAAACGCTTAGAAAGAATAAAAAACAATGATGCAACAATGGAAGAAATTGAGGAAATTAAAGGCTGGAGTAAAGTTTTAAAAGATACCAGCAGGTGCGGACTGGGAAAAACCTCAACTAATTTTATAACAGATGCCATTGAAAAGTTTCCCGATTTATTTAAGAAGAAAGCTTTGAAGCATAAAGAATTTGATCTTTCGGCTGCGTTAAACGATTATTACGATACTGTAAAAAATAACTAAAATGGAACAAAGAATAGTAAACATAAAAATAGACGGCAAAGAATTCCAGGCAGTTGAAGGACAATCTCTTATAGAGGCTGCAAAGAACAGCGGGTTCTATATACCCACACTTTGCCATTTTAAAGAAATTTATCCGCCGCTCGGAACATGCAGAGTTTGCACGGTTAATATTAACGGAAAACCCGATACGGCCTGCACCCGAAAAGTATTCGACGGAATGAATGTTGAAGTTAATACTCCCGACGTTTTAGATAACAGAAAAGCAATTATTGAAATGCTTTTTGCAGAAGGAAACCACTATTGTCCGGCATGTGCAAAAAGCGGTGATTGCGAACTTCAAAGAAAAGGTTATGAAATGGGTGTTGCATACACGCGCTTTCCCCATCTTTTTGAAGAAAGACCGAGAGATTTTAAATCAGACCGAATTTTTATGGAACATAACAGATGTATTTTATGCAAACGCTGTGTTCACGAGGTTAAAACATCAAAAGGCGATAATGTATTCTATTTTCAAAACAGAGGACACAACATGCTGGTCGGAATTGATTATGAAAAAGAAAAAGAGTTAACAGACGAGGAAGTTTTAAGAGCAGCAAACCTTTGTCCGGTAGGAGCAATTATTGCAAAAGGAAAAACAATTGCAAAACCATTCGGAGACAGAAAATTTGACGATGATAAAAACATTAAATGGATTGAAGGTAAGGAACTTGACATTAAAATTCCGAAAGACGGAAAGAAAAAAATAGTTGCAACAACCTCATTAGCCGGTTGTTTCGGATGTCATATGTCATTGCTTGATATTGATTTAGGAATACTGGATATTTTTGAACTTGTTGAATTCAATAAATCCCCCCTAACAGACATTAAAAATTTCACAAAAGAATGTGATATCGGAATTATTGAAGGCGGCGTTGCAAACTCTGAAAACTTTGAAGTATTAAAAGAGTTCAGAAAAAAATGTAAAGTAATTGTTGCTCTCGGAGAATGTGCCGTTTGGGGAGGAATGCCAGCAATGAGAAATACATTACCGCTCAAAGATTGTTTAGAAGAAGCATATTTAAATTCAATTTCAAGTGAGAATAACGAAAATATTATTCCGTACCATGAAGATCTTCCAAAATTGCTCAATAAAGTTTATTCAACAAAAGATATTATAAAAATAGATTATTTCATTCCGGGCTGTCCGCCAAATGCTGAACATATCTGGAAAGTCGTTAAAAATATTCTGTTCGGGGCAGGAGAAAAAGTTGCATACAAAGAATTTAAATACGACTAACTTAACAAAAGTTATATAAAGTTTTACTTTTAATTTTTTAACTGAAGAAAGAATGGGCAAAAAAATAGTAATAGAACCTGTTACCAGAGTCGAAGGACACGGAAAAGTAACTATACAACTTGATGATAACGGAAACGTAAAAGATTCTAAATTTCATATAGTTGAATTCAGAGGTTTTGAAAAATTTATTCAAGGTCATCCCTATTGGCAAGCTCCGGTTATTGTTCAAAGGCTTTGCGGAATTTGTCCGGTAAGTCATCATTTGGCAGCGGCAAAAGCAATAGATCAAATTGTAGGAATTGACCCCGAAGATTTATCTCCTACAGCCTCAAAAATCAGAAAATTATTGCACTACGGACAAGTATTCCAATCCCATGCTTTGCACTTCTTTTATTTAGCTGCCCCTGATTTGCTTTTCGGTGTAGATGCTGATCCTACAATTAGAAATGTTGTCGGAGTTGCACAAGAACATCCCGAATTGGCAAAAAAAGGAATTTTAATGCGAAAATTCGGTCAAGAAATGATTAAAGCAATTGCAGGTAAAAAAATTCACGGTATTGCCGCCGTTCCCGGAGGTGTTCACAAAAACCTTCACAAAAGCGAAATTGACTATTTTCTTAACGGAAAAGATGTTCCGAGTATTGATACAATGATTGAATGGTCTTTGGAAGTTATTGATTTTATGAAAGGTTATCATAAAGAACATGCCGCATTTTTAGATACTTTTGCAGCATATCCTTCGGGGCATCTCGGCTTAGTTTCAAAAGACGGCTCAGGAGCATTAGATTTATACGACGGAAAATTAAGAGCAATTGACAGCACCGGAAATATTACATTAAATGATGTTCCCGATTTCCAATATCATAAATATTTTAATGAAGATGTTGAAAGGTGGTCGTATATGAAATTTCCTTATATTAAACATCTCGGCAGAAAAAACGGTTGGAACAGAGTCGGGCCGTTAGCCAGAATGAATGTTTGTAAGTCTATTGATACTCCTCTTGCAGAAAAAGAAAGAAAAGAATTTACGGAATACACAAAAGGAAAACCGAACAATATGACAATGCACACACATTATGCACGTTTAATTGAGATTTTACACTCGGCAGAAAAAATGAAAGAATTGCTTCACGACGAAGATATTATGGGGGATGAGTTAGTACGAGAAGGAATCAGAAGAAGCGAAGGTGTTGGGGTTATTGAAGCACCTCGAGGAACCTTAATGCACCACTATAAAGTTGATAAACAAGGAAAAATCACAAAATGTAATTTAATTGTTTCAACAACTCATAATAATGACCCGATGAACAAAGCTGTAGGTTGGGTTGCCCAAAATGTAATTGACAAGCAAAAAGAAATTACCGAAGGTATGCTAAATCAAGTTGAGGTTGCAATAAGGGCTTATGACCCTTGTTTAAGTTGTGCAACCCATGCAATGGGAAAAATGCCGCTACAACTTTCTATTTTCGACAACGAAGGAAAATTAATTGATGAAAAATTTAAATCATAAAAAAACAATGATTTTCGGAATAGGAAACTCAGCCCGACAAGATGACGGTTTGGGTTGGGCTTTTCTTGATGAGATTGAAAAGACCTCAAAATTTAAAGGAGAACTTCATTACCGCTATCAATTAAACATTGAAGATGCCGAAACAGTTTCTAAGGCCGAACAGATTCTTTTTGTTGATGCTAACAGCGAAACCTTAAAAGATAGCTGTGTTTTTGAAGAGTGCAAATTAAACGGTGAAATAACTTTTACAACACACGCATTAGACCCGGGAGCAATTTTGGCTTTATGCAAAGATGTTTACGATAAACAACCCAAAGCCTATGTGTTAAGAATAAGAGGCTTCGGCTGGGACTTAGGCGAAGGACTAAGCACACAAGGCAAACAAAACCTTAAAGATGCACTAAAATTAATGAAGGGGATAACATAATTTTACATGATTGTATTTTAAAAGGTTGCCCTTGTTGACAACCGTTTTTATTTTAAATGTTTTTACTGCCGTCGAAAGAAAAAATGACAATAAAACAAGCACAAAAAACAATTGATAATTGGATTAAAGAAGTAGGTGTAAGGTATTTTAATGAATTAACAAATATGGCTCTTCTAACCGAAGAGGTAGGCGAACTTGCCAGAATTATTGCCAGAACATACGGAGAGCAATCATTTAAAGAAACAGAAAAAAATAAAGATTTATCGGAAGAAATTGCTGACGTTTTTTTTGTTTTAATATGTATTGCTAATCAAACAGGAATCGACTTAACGGATGCATTGCAAAAAAGCTTAAAAAAGAAAACAAAAAGAGACTCTCTCAGACATAAGAATAATGAAAAGCTAAAGTAATTCTTCTTGCCGAATACAGTATATTTAATAATTTTACCGTTCTCAAAATTAACTTATGGGCTTAAAGTGTGTTCATTGCGGAGAAGATTGCGGAAAAAATCCTATTATGCGGAACGATATACCGTTCTGTTGTAACGGCTGTAAAACAGTTTGCCAACTAATAAACCAAAATAAACTTTACAAATATTATAATCTTGAAGACAGCCCCGGAATAAAAATAGAAACACAAGATTTTGACAATAAATATGCTTATCTCGATAAAGATGAAGTAAAAGAAAAGCTTTATGAGTTTAAAGAAGGCAACATTGTAAAAGTTACTTTTTATGTTCCGACAATACACTGTGTTTCATGTGTTTGGCTTTTAGAAAACTTACATACTTTAAACAACGGAATTTCTTTTTCAATGGTAAACTTTATAAAAAAGGAAGTTTCCGTTACTTTTAATGAAAAAGAAATATCACTCAGGCAAGTAGTGGAGCTAATGTCTTCAATTCATTATATTCCTAAAATAACATTGGAAGAAAGGAATAAATACGATGAAAGAAAAGAAGAAAATAAAAGGTTGTTAAAAAAAATAGGTGTTGCAGGCTTTGCTTTCGGAAATACAATGTTGCTGAGTTTTCCCGAATATATTCAAGGAAGTTTCGGCTTAGAAGAAAAATACAAATTTTTATTCGGAATTTTAAACTTATTATTTGCAATACCGGTTATAGCATACAGCGGAAGTGATTACATAAAATCTGCGTTTAAAAACCTGTTTAAAAAAATAATTAATATTGATTTGCCGGTTGCAGTAGGAATGTCGGCTATTTTTTTGCAAAGCTCTTATGAAATCCTCAGCCGTTCAGGTTCCGGATATATGGATTCATTAACAGGATTTACTTTCTTTTTACTTATCGGAAAATGGTTTCAAAATAAAACATATACGGCATTATCGTTTGAGCGAGATTACAAATCATATTTTCCTATTGCCGTTACAATATTAGAAGGTGACGAAGAAGACAGTGTTTTGTTGGAAAACTTAAAAGCAGGACAAAAAATATTAGTAAGAAATCAAGAATTAATTCCGGCAGACTCAAAACTTCTAAAAGGAGAGGCATATATCGATTACAGCTTTGTAACCGGAGAATCCCAACCTGTTAAAAAAGAAGTAGGAGATAATATTTTTGCAGGCGGAAGGCAAACAGGAGAAGCTCTTGAGCTGCAGGTTGAGGTTGAGGTAATGCAATCAAAACTAACAAAACTCTGGAACCAAGAGAGCAATAACGAATTAAAAACAAAAAATTTAGGCTCAATCGTAGATAAAGTAAGTAAGTATTTTACCGTTGCGGTTTTAATAATTGCTGTAATAACCGGTATTGCCTGGTTATTTATAAACCCGAGCATTGCAATGAAAGCATTTACATCCGTCTTAATTGTTGCTTGCCCATGTGCCTTAGCTCTTTCTTTACCGTTTACATACGGGACAACAATGAGCATTTTCGGAAAAAACGGATTTTATTTGAAAAAAACCGATGTTGTTGAAAAACTTTCAAAAATTGATACAATCGTTTTTGATAAAACAGGCACAATAACGGAGTCCGGCGGATTAAAGGTTGAATACCGCGGAGAAGAATTGAGCAATGAGGAACTCTCCATGATAAAATCAATTACAAGGCAATCTACACATCCTATGAGCTCAGCTATTTATGAATATCTTAAAAAACACAAATCTAAAAAAGTAAACAGGTTCAGAGAATTTCCGGCAAGAGGAGTTGTGGGGGAATTTGATAATGTAAAAGTAAAAGCCGGCTCTGCAGAATTTGTCGGTTTTGAAAATAACTTGCAGGAGGCAAAAGCATCTTCGGTTTACATTTCAATAAATGAAAAAGTAAAAGGCTGCTTTTCTGTTGAAAATAAATACAGAAAAGGGTTAGATAATATTATTTCAGAACTGGAAAAAAAATATCACTTACACCTTATTTCCGGAGACAACCAAACAGAAGAACAAAATTTGCTGCCCCTATTTAAAAAAAACAACAGGTTAAACTTTAACCTTTCCCCCGTTGACAAATTAAATTATGTAAAACTATTAAAAGATACCGGCAGCAATGTTTTAATGATAGGAGACGGGTTAAATGATTCAGGAGCATTGACAGAGGCAAATGCCGGAATATCAATCGCAGACGACATTTACCATTTTTCGCCTGCTTGTGATGCAATTTTAGATGCCGGCAAATTTCAATCGCTGAACAAGTTTATAAAGTTTTCAAAAACAGTAATAAAAATTGTTTATGCGTGTTTAGCAATATCTTTTATATACAATATTATAGGGTTGTATTTTGCTGTAAGCGGAATGTTATCTCCGATAATTGCCGCAGTATTAATGCCGGCAAGTTCTATTTCTGTTGTTGCTTTTGCAAGCTTTTCCGTAATTTTAATGTCCAAATTAAAAAAACTTAAAAATTAAGTTTATGTCTAAAAAGCCGGTATTAAAAATATTAAAAAAGTGTGTTGTTCTTATTATTCCAGTTTATTTGCTTTGGTTTTTGTATATTGAATTGATGCCTGAATATTATAACAGACCCACAAATACCCGTTGGCACTTTATTAAAGAATCGTTGAAAAAAAAACATATCATTCCTGATTCCGAGATTATTTTTCTCGGAGAGTCAAGGGTTAATGCAGGAATTGACTTCACACAAATTCCTAATTCATACAGCTTTGCTTCCGGCGGAGCAACAACAATTGAAATGTATTATATTTTAGAAAAATATTGCAAAAACTATCAAAAACCCGAAACGGTGTATCTTTCAATTTCTCCTCGTTTTTTAACGGAAGTTTTTGCTTTTTATCCGTATGTTGTCAGAAACAATCTGTTAAATTATTCGGACATGAAAGAAATTTGCTCCGCATTACAAAAAAATGACACAACATTGGGTTCATTTCCTAAAATAAAATTTCTCCTAAATAAAGTTGACTATATTGAATACTACCAGTCGGATGTTTTATATAATAATGTTTTTGGCGGACATAAAGAAAACCTCAAATTGATTAACGAAATGATAAAAAGAAAAGGAGGAAGACCGCATCCCGGCTTAAAAGATTCTTGCTCTGCGTTAAATTATGAAACAAAATATAATCATTTTAAGCCGGCAGTTATACTAACCGTATATTTCAAGAAAATTTTAGAGTTCTGTAAAAATAAAAATATTAAGCTAAGTTTCTTTTTTATGCCTATGAATGAAAGCTCATATAGGGTTTTAAACTCAAAGTTTAAAAAAGAATACAAAGAATACATAAGTAAATTTCAAAAACAATATCCCGAATTTAATATTTCTGACAGCGTGTATTTTTATCCTGATACACTTTTCGGAGATGAATCTCACTTAAATTTAAAAGGAAAACAAATTTTTACCGAGCAATTTCTAAAGGAACAGTTGAATTAATAAAAAAACAACATTCCTTCACTACTTCCGGATAATGATTATCTTTGCAAAAATTTTTAAAAATGAGTTTTACGGAAGAAATTAAGTGGAGAGGCATGTTGCATGATATCATGCCCGGAACAGATGAAATGTTAAAAAAGGGGCAAACTTCTGCTTATGTCGGAATAGACCCTACAGCCGATTCTTTGCACATAGGTCATTTAGTAAGTGTTATGCTTTTAAAACACTTCCAAAGAGCAGGTTACCGTCCGATTGCATTAATAGGCGGTGCAACCGGAATGATTGGTGACCCTTCGGGAAAATCACAAGAAAGAAACTTATTGGATGTTGATACTTTAAGATATAACCAAGAAGCCATTAAAAAGCAATTAAGTAAATTCTTAGATTTTTCCGACAATATTGAAAATAAAGCAATCCTTTTAAACAATTACGACTGGATGAGCAAATTCAGTTTTCTTGATTTTATTCGAGATGTCGGGAAACACATTTCTGTTAATTACATGATTGCAAAAGATTCCGTAAAAAAAAGAATGACAAGTACAGACGACAAAGATGCCGAAGGCTTATCTTTTACTGAGTTCAGTTATCAGTTAGTGCAGGGTTATGATTTTCTACATTTGTATAAAGAGCATAATTGCAAATTACAAATGGGCGGATCAGACCAATGGGGAAACATTACAACCGGAACAGAACTTATTCGCAGAATGTTGCAAGGAAAAGCATACGCTCTTACAAGCCCGTTGATTACAAAAGCTGACGGAGGTAAATTCGGGAAAACAGAAAAAGGAAATATTTGGTTAGACCCGAAAAAAACATCTCCCTATGAATTTTATCAGTTTTGGATAAATACATCTGACGAAGACGCAGAAAAATATTTAAAAATTTTTACCGTTCTTGAAAAAGAAGAAATTGAATTATTGGTGAAAAACCATAAAGAAGCTCCCCATACAAGAATTTTGCAAAATAAACTTGCAGAAGAGTTAACCGTAATGGTTCACTGCAAAGAAGATTATGACACATCTGTTGCGGCTTCTCGTATGTTATTCGGAAAAGGAACAAAAGAACAATTGCAATCTTTAGATGAAAACACTTTTAATGCCGTATTTTCGGGTGTTCCTATGTTTGAAATAAAAAAAGAAATTTTGAAAGAAGGAATTAATATTTTTGACTTACTGGCAGAAAAAACCTCTGTTTTTAAATCAAAAGGAGAAATAAGACGACTTGTAAAAGACAACGGATTAAGTGTAAATATGGAAAAATTCACAAATCCGGATACACTTATTAATCTGAACTTTTTAATAAACAATAAATACATAGTAATTCGGCAAGGAAAGAAAAAATATTCAATTATTTTAACTGATTAATAAAAACACTATGGCAGATAAATCAAGTTTTAGCAACGACTCTGTTGACCTTTTAGTTTTTTTATATAAAAAGCGAAAACCGATTATATTAATAACTTTAATAGGAGCAATTGCCTCAATTATTGTTTCTTTAATGATGACCCCGATGTATAAATCGACAGTAGTGATGTATGCGGCATCGTCAGCATCAGTTTCAAAATCGCTTTTAACTAACAGCGGAAGAGGAAATATGATGGCATTCGGAGACGAAGAAGAAACAGAACAACTTTTGCAAATTTTGCAATCTAATGATATTGTAAACTATATTGTAGAAAAATACAACCTTACTGAGCATTATAGTATAGATACAACTTCCAAATTTAAAAAAACAAGTTTGTATAAAACATTTAATAGTAATATTTCATTCAGTAAAACTAAACTTCAATCAATTCAAATAGTTGTTTACGATGAGGACCCTGAATATGCATCAAATATTGCAAATGATATTTCGTTATATGCAGATACCGTAATGAATAAAATTCGGAAAAAAAGAGCCTGGGATGCATTGCTTATTGTTGAATATGAATATAATAAATTGAACAAACAAATTCAAGAAATGTCTGACTCTTTGTCAACTTTAAACAAACTTGGTGTTTTAGAGTATAAAGAACAGGTTACGGCATACAGTTCTGGTCTTTCGCAAGGAATTGCCACAGGTAAAATTTCAAAGTCAGGCATTAAATATTTAGAAAATAAATTAAAAGAGCTTGAAGAGTTCGGACATGCTTATAATGAAATTTCAAATTTTATTGAATTTGAACAAGATAGATTAAGCAGATTAAAAGGCAAGTGGGTTGAAGCCGGTGTGGAATATGCACAAAATTTATCATATACGTTTATTGTTGATAAAGCCTTTCCTGCAGAAAAGAAGTCAAAACCTGTTCGTTGGTTAATTGTTGTTATGTCAACTATTGCAACTTTTGTTTTTTCAATATTAATTGTAGCTTTTACAGATTTCTTTAAAAAGTTTAAAGAAAAAGTCAATTCTTCAAAATAATTTCAACAATAAATTTGCAACTGTTAAAGAAAAATATTGTTCTTTTTGTTTCGGCAATTTTATTTATTGTTCTGAACGGGTTTTTAATATACCAAAATTTATATTACGGAATTTTATTGCCCTTTGTTTTACTAATTGTTTGGTTTGCCTTTGTAAAAATTAACATCTTACTTTTAATAATCGTTTTTTTTACCCCTCTTTCTGTTCTGTTATCAGACTTCATACCGGAAACTCCTGTTGACTTATCTATTCCTACCGAACCGATTTTAGCAGGCTTATTACTTGTTTATATATTAAAGATTACGGCAGGACAATCGGTTAATAAAGGTATTTTAAAGCATCCTGTTTCAATTTCAATTTACATATATTTATTTTGGATGTTTTTTACGAGTATCAGCAGCACTATGCCCTTGGTGTCCGCAAAGTTTTTTATTGCTCGTCTTTGGCTTGTTATACCTTTGTATTTTATGGCAGCCAATTTTTTCAAAAATCAGGAGTATATTAAAAAATATCTTTGGGCATTTATTATTCCGCTGACAGTTGTAATGATTTATATGTTATTTAATTTAATATCTGTAGGTTTATTTATTAAAAATGCGGCACACGGAGCAATGAACCCGTTTTTTAATGACCATACTTCATACGGAGCAATTATTGCAATGTTTATTCCGATAATAGCAGGCTTTCTTTTTTTCAAAGGATATAACGGTCAAAGAAAGTTGTTGTTATCCGGGTTATTGGCTTTTTACTTTTTTGCTTTGACGTTTTCATATTCAAGAGCGGCATGGATTAGTATTATTGCGGCAATAGGAGTTTTTGTCGTTGTTTTCTTTAAGGTTGATAAACGGTTATTATTATTAGGAACCGTAGGTATGGTTGTTTTGTTTTTTATCTTTCAGTTTGAAATTACTGATAAACTTAGCAAAAACCGACAAGACTCTTCGCAGGATTTAAGCGAACATGTAAGTTCAATTTCTAATATTGCAACCGATGCCTCAAATTTAGAACGCATAAACAGGTGGAACTCAGCCTTTAATATGTTTGAGGAAAAGCCAATCTTCGGTTTCGGCCCGGGAACATATATGTTTCAGTATGCTCCTTATCAAATGTCATACGACAGAACTATTATAAGTACAGATTTCGGTGACGGGGGAAATGCTCACAGTGAATATATCGGTCCGCTTGCCGAATCCGGAATGTTAGGAATGCTTACCTTTTTGGGTGTAATTATTATGACAGTTATTACAGGAGTAAAGGTATATTACAGAGCAAAAAAACGAGAATTTAAAATTTTATCATTGGTTTCTTTATTGGGTTTAGTTACTTATTATATTCACGGTTTCTTAAATAATTTCCTTGATACAGATAAAGCTTCTGTTCCTTTTTGGGGGTTTACGGCAATTATTGTTGCAATTGATGTTTTTCATGAAACATCCGATAAAAATAAATAAAGGAAGTTGCCGTTTCCACAACTATCGTACAATTATTTTTTTTGTTATTACCTGTTTTTCAGAAATAATCTCAATAAAATAAATTCCTTTTCCGAATATTTTTAAGCCGATTTCTGTATTATTATCAGTAAGGCGTGTGTTAATAATTTCTTGTCCTATTGAATTAATAACCTTTAAATAGACATTCTCTTGTTCTGAAATGTCATTGTCAAAAGTTATTTTAAGAATATCATTTGTCGGGTTCGGAAAAATATTAATTCCGGAATTCAACAAATTTTCAACAGAAACAGCTTGCGTAACATTTACTACCACAGTATCAGAGTTTTCGCAAATATTAATATCCTCAACCGATACAGAATATTCAAAAATCCCGACACCTAAGGTTGAGCCCTCCAAAAACAAAGTCTGCTCTGTTGAATTATCACTCCACAAGTAAGAAATAAAGCCTGTTCCGGCATCAAGGGTAACAGATTCATTGGTGGTAATATTAACATCTTCTCCGAGATTGACAATCGGCAAATCATTAACAACAACAGCCGCGTTTCCTGTAAAACTTACTCCGTTACAAAAAGCATCTGTCAAAGCTGTTACTTCATAAGTTCCCGCACTTGAAACCGTAAAAACAAAAGGATTATCAGAGGCTGTTTCATTGAACGAATTTGTTCCGTCAGTATAGGTTATAATCCAAGGAGCTGTTCCGGTTAAGTTTATTGCTATGTCAGTTGTTTCTCCATCACAAATTGTTCCGCTGCCGGATAAAGATGATGTCGGCAATGCGTTAATACTTACGGTAAATAATTCGCTTATCTCATTTGAACATCCGCTTACGGGGTTTGTTGCAAAAACATTAAAGGTCGTTGTTTCGGTTAAAGTTCCCGTGGGTAAATTTATTGTATTTGCATTTCCTGTTACGGCAGAACCGACCGAAGAATTATCAACATCATTTCGTAATTGATATTCAATAATATTTTCAGCATTGTTCAATATGATGTTTGTTGTTCCGGACTCACAGAAACTGCTTTGTTCAGCATAAGCCGTAAAAACACTGTTTTCTTCGAATAAATATGCTATTTCTTCCGGAAGCAATTCCCTTTCATAAATTTTAATCTCATCAACCACTCCTCTGAAATACATACTTGACGGCACATTTGGAAACGTAACGTCAATTTCATCATATCCGATTTTCCACCAACCGTTATAATTTGCTCCGTTTGTTACAGTTATATCTTCGGCTTTAAGAACACCGTCAATATAGAGTTTCATTCCGGATGCAGATAGACTTGCCGTCAGCAAATGCCAACTGTTATCATTATAACTACCTGTTGTTGAGACAGTTTTTGCTGTTCCGTCGAGAAGTCCGAAATATAACTTTCCGGCATCGTCCATATAAATCATTCTGTCACATATGGTGCTTGCTCCCCATTGTGCGTCTCCAAATCCAAGTATCATCCCTCCGGAATTTGTGTTTGTCTGTATCCATAAAGAAATTGTAAAAACATTAGGATTATTGAATGTGTTGGTTGTCCTTCCCGCATCCCACTGTCCGTTATAATAGCTTGCTTTATTCCAAATACCGTTTCTGTCTGCCGGAAAATTCCATACTCCGAAATAATCATTTCCGTTTCCGCTTAAATCTGTGTTGTCGTTTATATCACAAGAAAACCAACTTACTAAATTATTTGCGTTAACTCTTGCTTGTTCTCCGATATTTGCCGTAACAGGATTTACGGTAACTTCTTTTGTGTTTGAACTAACGGAACAACTTATATTTGTAACTTCTGCTGTATATGTTCCTGTTTCATCAGCAATATATGTTAAGGCAGACTCCCCTTCAATCGGATTTCCGTTTTTCATCCATTGAATTGTATATCCTGTACCGGTACTTAAGTCAAGATTAACATTACTACCTTCACAAAAGGTTGTGTCTCCGCTTGCAGAAATTACTGCACTATCGGGTTCGGGGTTTATTCTTACTTCAATATTTTCAGAAAATGCCGAACACCCGTTTTCTGTTACCTCAACTTTATATATTCCCGGCTCTGCAGCCCAAATATTTGCCCATGTTTGTCCTTCTGCGGCAACATTGTCTTTATACCATTGTATGTCAGTATATGCCCAATCCGTAAACAGGCTTGTCCCTTTTCCCGTGCATAAATCAGTATCACCCCATGATGAAATATAAGGGTCGGGGCATACATCCGGCATTTTAATTTTAATACCGTATGCTCCGGATACTCCCTCTTCCGCATCAACAACAAAATAGTAGGTTACACCGGCAAAAACCTGTACAGATTCTCGCGTTACGGTATCTTCCGGATTCCAAATCGCAAAACTGCTTAAACACGTATTTTCATTACACGAGGTCAGAGCAAGAACATTTAATTGACCGGGAACTTTTTCGGTAAATTCTATTGTTGCAAGTCCGCTGTTAACTGCTGTGATACTGTGAACAACTTCTTTGCCTAAGAGGGGCATATAGCACGGATAACTATCGACATTTGCAATGCCGTCAGTTTCTGTGTTTCCAAAGTACCAAACACCTGAGGTTAAAGAAACAGAACTTGAACAGTCCATAACACCTGCAGGAGGAACTTCAAAAGATGAATATTCTGTATTATAAATCTCATCGGTTTCTGTTACATCGTTTTCTGCATCGGTAATAAAAAGAATATATCTTACTCCCTCCGTAGCTCCGACAGGAATTGTAATGCTTTGATTTGCTTCATGTTCTGAGCCGGTGCTTAATGTCGGGATGTTTATTTGCGTAACAAAAACATCCGAAGCATCAAAATATACATCTTCCGAATAATAAATATCTGTTTTACTTGCATTTGCAGAACTGTTTCCGATATTTTTAACTTTAAATGAAATTTGCCCGATTCCTCCGGCTTCAATTTTATTCGGAACAACCGATTGGTTTGTAATAATTAAATCCGGATCACTTGTGGGAACGGTTACTGTTAAAGCGTAATTTCCTTCATAAGCATTCCTCCCGTCAACAATAATTAAATAAGTTCCCGGAGCTGTATTGTCTGCGAATGCTGTTGTATCTCCATAAGCAAGTAAACTGTCTTGATTACAATCTGAAAGTATGAAAACATCTAAAATGCTATCGTTTAAGTTGGTTAAACTTGCCCTAAGCCTTCCCGGAAAAGTTGTCGTAATTTGATGAACAACTTCTTTTCCTGTTGAATGATAAAAGCTGTTACCGTATTTATTTACAATGTTTTGAGCTGTTGTTGTTGTTCCGGAATAAGGGACTCCGGCTGTCAGAACAACGGGGCTTGCACAATTAAGCCCGGGATATATGTCTCGGTCAATTATTCCGATAATTGCTCCTTGACCGTTAGAATAATTATGACCTGCCGGGTTAAGGTTATTTAAATAAAAATATCCGTTGTAAGCGCCGCCCCAGCCCCAGTTAAAGTGGAAATAATCAACACCTTGGTATCCGTCAACATTAAATGCATGACCTCCGCTTCCGTAGCCGTGATAATACATAGGTCTTCCTTCGTCAATTTCCGTTCTTAGTAATTTTGTCCAGTTTGTTTCGGTATAACTTGATTTGCTCGTAAGTAAAAGGTTGGAGGAGTACTTAAAATATGAAACCAAGGAATTTGCAGCCTTCCAAGAATAAGAACCGGAACCGCTCGGAGAATAATTCATGTTTACCGATACTCCAAAATGATAAATGAGTTTAGAAATTTCAGTATTTCCGCTTCCGTCTGGCATATTTGTCCAATCATATACTGCATTTCCAAAATCCGCAGATTGTTCTCCGTAAACATAATGTGTATATGCATAAGAACCCTCTCCTGAAACGGGATGCTCATGATAATTCATTACTTGTGCCATTGCCGTTGCAACGCAACCTGCCCATACATGATTGCAAGGTCCGGCACTGTCAATAGGACATAAAGAATTATAACCGCAACCTTGATTCCATGTTGTTGTAAGCAAGGGCAAAACATCTTTTGTAGGTTTTATGTTTTTTAAGTCCGGTTTTTGGGAATAAATACTCCAAAGAGAATTTTTGTTTTTTTGACCGGCTTGCAGTATGTTTTCAACTTGCTTTGTATAGGAGTCTAACCAACCTTTTACATTAGGCGGAAGTTGAAGTTGGTTGTCAACACCAAAACGGTTTTCCGTTGAATATCCGAGAATAGGAATAATACTCTCATCGGAAGAAACTAAAATAAAACCTTTTTGATTAACCGGTTCAAAAACTCTGAAAATTACATTATTGTTTTTTACGTAAGTTTGTTTAATTTGAAGTTCAATATCTTCATATTGAATATTCTTTTTCAAATTAAGCTTTTCATAAAAGAAATTTTTTGCAACTGTTTTTGCTTGTTTTTCTGTTACGAATTGAGAAAAAGTAAATAAAGGAAACAATAGTATTACTGAAAAAAACAGGAGTATTTTAGTTTTCATAATGCGGAAGTTTTAATTGGGTTTTTATTTAAATTATAAATATTAGACTTCCTGTTACTGAAATTGGTTGCATTTTGTTTTTGCAGGAGTTACTATATCTGCCCATAATCTGCCTTTAGGACAATTCTCAGCATTTCCTTACCTGTTAAACAGCTTGTTTATGACTAAAAGGTACAATAATGTTTCGGGAAATTCTTTTGATTTAATTTACTCGAAAACAAGGGAGTATTTTAATTGTGCTTTTTTTGCCGATATTAAAACAGCATCGTATTTTCATACATTTTTGTTATGATGTTCATCTTTTCCTGAAGTTCGTTGGTAATATCAAAAATTTCAGTAGTATAAACCTTATTTAACTCAAACCCTTTCGTTTCAAAACGGAATAAAGTTTTTACAACCTTTAGCTTGTTCCTGATAATTTCTGTGTTTTTATTATATGACGACAATGTTCTCAAAGCCTTCCAAAACTCATCTTTTGATTTATTATATTCTTCTTTTATATACTTTTCTTTATCTAAACCCCAAGTATTTGCAATATAAAATAACGCAATTTTTTGAGACAGCATTCTTTGTCTTCCGCTTATATTTATAATGTTTGCTTTTTTTATTGGGGTTTTCTTTTCCAGCAAGAGAACAACCGATTCGCAATCGGTTAACAGTTTTTGGCTGATATGCAGTACCGAAACTGCGTTATTTTTGTCTATCGCAGATTCAATAATATCTTTATAATATTCCCATGTTTCATTTACGACACCTAACTGTTTATTTGTCTCATAATCAGAACTAAAGGCTGAAAGCTCAGCGTGATTTTGTTCAAATAATTCAATTGAGGTTTTTAGTTCTGCTTTTGCTTTTTCAACCGTTTTGATATTTGTTTCAATACCGATAAACATATAATCTTTTGCAATTCTCTGAGACAGCATTCTTTGTTTTCCGGATTTATTAATTGCCTCCGAAATGCTGTTAATTTGAGAATAACCTTGTTTATTAACATATAAAAACAAGATAGATAAAAACAAGAAAGGAAAAAAGATTTTGGACATAATTTTAAAGTAAGCTTATTTCTTAATTATAAAAACGGTAAAGTATAAATTAATACTCCGGTGCAAACATAATAATTATGTGCTTATTTTCAAAAATACTTATTTGCACAACAGGGCAAACTCATACTTTAATATTTAATGCTTTTAGCAAATAGTCATTATTCCAGCCGGCTTTAAGTCTTTTGCCGGCAATTCCTTGTTTTGTTGTTGTTTCATTTTTTAATAGATTTAATGCTATTTTTAAGAGAACAGAGTAATTTTGTGCAGCATTTTTATTCCTTTTTCTTGATGCGTCTTCTGAAAAAGCAACATCTAATGTCCAATGTAATTTATTTTCAACACCCCAATGAGAACGAATATATTCTTGATGTTTTTCTGTATTGTCTTCTAATCTTGTAATATAGTATCTTGTGACTTTCTCTTGTGATTTGTCGCTATTTTTAAATTCCC